>NZ_QGMP01000010.1 GCF_003259185.1 Isoalcanivorax indicus | reverse complement strand
TCACCGGACTCGTCATCACGGTGTCTGGCATGAAGCCAAAAGCAAACATGCATCCTGTGCACACTTGATTTTGTCTTCTTGCGGGTTGTACCCGACCAGGAAGAACCTGGTGGAGCCGAGCGGGATCGAACCGCTGACCTCCTGCGTGCAAGGCAGGCGCTCTCCCAGCTGAGCTACGGCCCCATATTACCGGCTGCTTCAGATTACACCGGCAAGGCGCCGGAGAATCTGGTGGGTCTGGGTGGATTTGAACCACCGACCTCACCCTTATCAGGGGTGCGCTCTAACCAACTGAGCTACAGACCCAGTACTCTCTTGGTCGCGCATCTTTAAT
>NZ_QGMP01000009.1 GCF_003259185.1 Isoalcanivorax indicus | reverse complement strand
GTCCGCATGCGGCCCAGAACTTCAGCAAAGACAAATGGTGAAGTACGCTTTCATCGAATCGCTTCGAGGTCAGCACGCTGTCCAGAAGATGTGCCGCTGGGCTGGCGTCAGCCGATCAGGCTATTACAAATGGCGATCCCGGTCGCCCAGTGCCCGGGAGCTGCGGAGCCTGGAAGCTGAGCGCTCACTCGTCGCATTGTTTAACCGTTTCAAGGCGCGCTATGGGTCGCCGAGGATGACGGTAGAGCTCAATGAAAGCGGCATTTCCATCAGTGAGAATATAGTGGCAAAATTGATGGAAAAACAAGGCCTTAAGGCGAGGAACGGAAAAGGGTACAAGTACTTCCCTGACGTCCTGGCGAGGAATCACGTCAGCGGTAATCTGCTTGGCAGGAATTTTACCGCCAGTCGTCCTGATGAGAAGTGGGTTTCAGATATCACCTACATTAAGGTCGAAAAAGGATTCGTGTACCTGGCCGTGATCATGGATCTCTTCTCACGCAAGATCATCGGCTGGTCGCTCGA
>NZ_QGMP01000007.1 GCF_003259185.1 Isoalcanivorax indicus | reverse complement strand
GAGCCTGACGATGACCTACTCTCGCATGGGGAGACCCCACACTACCATCGGCGATGCGTCGTTTCACTTCTGAGTTCGGTATGGGATCAGGTGGTTCCAACGCTCTATGGTCGTCAGGCAAACCGGGATGGTGACTTGCACGGGGCAAGCAACCAAATAGGGTTGCGGACAGAGAAGTCGGTGTTCAACGCAAGGGACTGGATTCTGACCCTGTGTTTTTCATGTGTGTCATGTCGATATGCGCTACGACCGGCCCTGGATGTCAGTGGCTGTGCGTAATGGCTGCACAACTCTGTCACCGCTTTGGGTTATATGGTCAAGCCGCACGGGCAATTAGTACTGGTTAGCTTCACACATTACTGCGCTTCCACACCCAGCCTATCAACGTGGTGGTCTTCCACGGCCCTTCAGGGGCATCAAGTGCCCAGGGAGATCTCATCTTGAGGGAGGCTTCCCGCTTAGATGCTTTCAGCGGTTATCCCGTCCGAACGTAGCTACCCGGCAATGCCACTGGCGTGACAACCGGAACACCAGAGGTTCGTCCACTCCGGTCCTCTCGTACTAGGAGCAGCTCCTCTCAAATCTCCAACGCCCACGGCAGATAGGGACCGAACTGTCTCACGACGTTCTAAACCCAGCTCGCGTACCTCTTTAAATGGCGAACAGCCATACCCTTGGGACCGGCTTCAGCCCCAGGATGAGATGAGCCGACATCGAGGTGCCAAACACCGCCGTCGATATGAACTCTTGGGCGGTATCAGCCTGTTATCCCCGGAGTACCTTTTATCCGTTGAGCGATGGCCCTTCCATACAGAACCACCGGATCACTAAGACCAGCTTTCGCTCCTGCTCGACTTGTAGGTCTCACAGTCAAGCACCCTTATGCCTTTGCACTAACCGTACGATGTCCGACCGTACTTAGGGTACCTTTGTGCTCCTCCGTTACTCTTTGGGAGGAGACCGCCCCAGTCAAACTACCCACCACACATTGTCCCTGATCCGGATAACGGACCTAGGTTAGAACCCCAAACATGCCAGGCTGGTATTTCAAGGTTGACTCCACCGGAACTGGCGTCCCGGTTTCAATGTCTCCCAGCTATCCTACACAAGCAGGCTCAAAGTCCAATGCGAAGCTATAGTAAAGGTTCACGGGGTCTTTCCGTCTAGCCGCGGGTACACAGCATCTTCACTGCGATTTCGATTTCACTGAGTCTCGGGTGGAGACAGCGCCCCCATCATTACGCCATTCGTGCAGGTCGGAACTTACCCGACAAGGAATTTCGCTACCTTAGGACCGTTATAGTTACGGCCGCCGTTTACCGGGGCTTCGATCAAGAGCTTCTCCGAAGATAACCCCATCAATTAACCTTCCGGCACCGGGCAGGCGTCACACCCTATACGTCCACTTTCGTGTTTGCAGAGTGCTGTGTTTTTAATAAACAGTTGCAGGGGCCTTTTCACTGCGGCCGACAGATGCTTACGGGGCAAGCCCTTCACATCCACCGGCGTACCTTCTCCCGAAGTTACGGTACCATTTTGCCTAGTTCCTTCACCCGAGTTCTCTCAAGCGCCTTAGAATACTCATCCCAACCACCTGTGTCGGTTTCGGGTACGGTTCCTTATAACCTGAAGCTTAGAAGGTTTTCCTGGAAGCATGGCATCAACCTCTTCCCGGCCGCAAAGGGCCAGTAGTCTCGACTCTCAGCCTTAGGATCCCGGATTTACCTAAGATCCCAGCCTACGGTCTTTCCCCGGGACAACCAACGCCCGGTAGGCCTAGCCTTCTCCGTCACTCCATCGCAGTTATAAGAAGTACGGGAATATTAACCCGTTTCCCATCAGCTACGCTCTTCAGCCTCGCCTTAGGGGCCGACTCACCCTGCGCCGATTAGCGTTGCGCAGGAAACCTTGGTCTTTCGGCGTGCAGGTTTTTCACCCGCATTATCGTTACTCACGTCAGCATTCGCACTTCTGATACCTCCAGCAAGCTTCTCAACTCACCTTCAACGGCTTACAGAACGCTCCCCTACCACATGCCTTACGGCACATCCGCAGCTTCGGTATCCAGTTTGAGCCCCGTTACATCTTCCGCGCAGGCCGACTCGACCAGTGAGCTGTTACGCTTTCTTTAAAGGGTGGCTGCTTCTAAGCCAACCTCCTGGCTGTCTGAGCCTTCCCACATCGTTTCCCACTTAACTGGATTTAGGGACCTTAGCTGGCGGTCTGGGTTGTTGCCCTCTTCACGACGAACGTTAGCACCCGCCGTGTGTCTCCCACGCTGCACTCCTCGGTATTCGGAGTTTGCATCGGTTTGGTAAGCCGGGATGGCCCCCTAGCCGAAACAGTGCTCTACCCCCGAGGGTGATACGTGAGGCGCTACCTAAATAGCTTTCGGGGAGAACCAGCTATCTCCGGGCTTGATTAGCCTTTCACTCCGACCCACAGCTCATCCGAATCTTTTTCAACAGATCCCGGTTCGGTCCTCCAGTGCGTGTTACCGCACCTTCAACCTGGCCATGGGTAGATCGCCCGGTTTCGGGTCTAATCCCAGCAACTATACGCCCTATTAAGACTCGGTTTCCCTACGGCTCCCCTATTCGGTTAACCTCGCTACTGAAATTAAGTCGCTGACCCATTATACAAAAGGTACGCCGTCACCCGCCTAAACAGGCTCCGACTGCTTGTACGTACACGGTTTCAGGTTCTATTTCACTCCCCTCTCCGGGGTTCTTTTCGCCTTTCCCTCACGGTACTGGTTCACTATCGGTCAGCCAGGAGTATTTAGCCTTGGAGGATGGTCCCCCCATATTCAGTCAAGATAACACGTGTCCCGACCTACTCGTTTTCACTTCTAAAGGCCTTTCGCATACGGGGCTATCACCCACTATGGCCATACTTTCCAGTATGTTCTGCTAGACCAAAAAAAGCTTAAGGGCTAATCCGCGTTCGCTCGCCGCTACTGACGGAATCTCAATTGATTTCTGTTCCTACGGGTACTTAGATGTTTCAGTTCCCCGCGTTCGCCTCTAAGGACCTATGTATTCAGTCCAAAGATACCTGCCTTACGACAGGTGGGTTGCCCCATTCGGAAATCTCCGGATCAAAGGTTGTTTGCTACCTCCCCGAAGCTTATCGCAAGCTACAACGTCCTTCATCGCCTCTGGCTGCCAAGGCATCCACCGTGTACGCTTCGTCACTTGACCATATAACCCAAAACAGTACAGATCTCTCCGCACACTCCAGGCCAACAGCCGCGCAACGCATATCTCGATACACCGAAAAACACAAGTGTCAGTATCCTAATCACTTGCGTTCTTTTGAACGCTCGACTTCTCTAATCCACATTGTTAAAGAGCA
>NZ_QGMP01000006.1 GCF_003259185.1 Isoalcanivorax indicus | reverse complement strand
TTAACCGGGCTGCGCGTGACGGCCCTCGGGGGGCGGGTAAGGGTTTTCTGGACCTTCGAGAGGCATGGATGCCGAACGAGAGCTTACAGGGACGTACTTGCAGCGTGTCCAGAAAACCCTTACCCGCCCCCCGAGGGCCATAACCACCACAAAAAACAGAATGGAAAACACCCCACCAGACTCGCGAGAAAAACCCCGGCAGGCTACACTCAAGACATGAGCCAAGCAGAAACCACCGTCCCCACGACGGATAGCCCGCAACACCATCTGGCCGCCATTCTCGACGGCCACCAGCCCACTACACTGCTGACCCTGAGTCTTAACCCGGTCCCCCTGGCAGAACAGTGGTGCGCCGACCATGGCGTGCAGCACCAACACATCAGCAAGACCGATCCCATGCCTGATCTCGCCGGCCTGGGCCGCTTTGATCTGGTGCTGGTCGCTGACCAACTGGAATATATGGAGCGCCACCGCGGCGAGGAACTGCTCGGCCTGCTGCGCAACCTGCATACCGACAGCATGGTGGTCACCTATCGCCCCGAACTGGCGCCCGAGACACTGCGCTGGCAACGCAACGACTTTATCGGCATGGGCCTGCGCCGCGACGCCGTGTTCGAGCAAGGCGAGCGCAGCATGATCCTGTACAGCTACGAACTGGACACCTACAACTTCCGCCGCAACTGGAACAATCCGCGCTTCTGGGCCAACCCGGAAAACTGGGGCAAATACTGGTGGTAAGACGTGTGCGCACAGGCGCGCTATAATCCTGCGCCTGTCGCCAAGCCGCTCCAAGGACACCCATGATTGGCCAACGAATTCAGGAAACCCTGCGCTTCTGGTGGCGCAATATCCCGGCCCTGCTGCTGGTAACGCTGCCCTTTGCACTGGCCAGTGAGCTGGTGCAGGGCACGCTCGGCGCCGCCCTGCAGGCGGACGAAGAGGGTATCCGTGTCAACGAACTGTCTGCCCTGCTTATCCTGCTGCTGCGCCCGTTCGCAGAAGGCGCCATCATGGCGCAGATGGCCGCCATCCACATGGGCCAGACGCGGTCCCTCGCAGAGTCCCTGATGTTCAGCCTGCGGGCAGCACCGGTTCTGCTGGTGACCTATCTGATTCTGGGGATTGGCGTTTACGCCGGGCTGTTGCTGTTCATCTTCCCGGGCGCCTGGCTGTACGCGCGCCTCTGTCAGGCCCCCTACATCGCCGTGCTCGAACAGCAAACGCCCTTGCGGGCCCTGCGCACCTCGTTCGAGCGTACCCGCGCAGACCAGTGGCAAATACTGGGCGCCGTTGCGCTGGTATTCATGCTGGTCATCGTGCTGTTCCAGATCAGCGGCATCCTGTTCACCGGCCTGTTCGGGGACCACGCCATGGGCAGCGTCGGCCTGGCGGTGGTCACCAGCCTGATCAGTTGCCTGCTGAACATTATCGTCTTCCGCTACTTCTGCCTGATGACGCCGGGCGGAAGCTAGGCGTCAACATCAGGCACGGCGGGCATAGACCACAAAGCTGTAGTCATATTCATTGGGCGGCTGGGCCGTGAAATCCTCGCGGCCGACCTCCAGCCAGACGTCGCGGGGATAGTCGGGGAAGAAGGCATCGCCGCTCACGTCGGCATGCACCTCGGTCACGTACAGGCGATCGACCTTGGGCAAGGCCAGCGCGTAAATCTCGGCGCCGCCGATGATCACCGCCTCACTGGCCCCATCAATCAGCGCCACCTGCTCCGCCAGGTGGATCGCCGCCTCCAGTGATGGCACCACGCGCGCGCCGTCGGCTGCATAATCCGGCTGCCGGGTGATCACGATATTGGTGCGCCCCGGCAAGGGCCCGCGCAGGGATTCCCAGGTCTTGCGGCCCATGATGATCGGCTTGCCAGTGGTGACCTGTTTGAAATATTTCAGGTCGTTGGGCAGGTACCAGGGCAGCTTGTTGTCCCGGCCGATACAGCCGTTGGCAGCACGCGCCACCATCAGGGACAGGGACAGGGGTTGATCCAGATCGCTCATATGGCCACCGGCGCCTTGATATGCGGGTGCGGGTCATAGTCCAGCAATTCGAAATCCTCGAAACAGAACGCGAACAGGTCCTTGACCGCCGGATTGATGCGCAGCGTCGGCAATGCGCGGGGCGCACGGCTCAGTTGCAGTTCGGTCTGTTGCATATGATTGCTGTAGAGATGGGCATCGCCCAGGGTGTGAACGAACTCGCCCGGTTGCAGATCGCAAACCTGCGCCATCATCAATGTCAGCAGGCTGTAGGAGGCGATATTGAAGGGCACGCCCAGGAAAATATCGCCGCTGCGCTGATACAGCTGGCAGGACAACTTGCCGTCGGCCACATAGAACTGGAACAGGCAATGACAGGGCGGCAGCGCCTGGCGACCCAGTGCCGCGTTCTCGTCCGGCGGCAGGGTCGGGTCGGGCAGCACCGCCGGGTTCCAGGCGGACACCACCAGACGACGCGAATCTGGATTGCGGCGAATTTCGGCCAGCACCTCGCTGATCTGGTCGATGACTCGACCATCATGGGTTTTCCAGCTGCGCCACTGTTCGCCATAAACCGGGCCCAGTTCGCCATCTTCCGTGGCCCATTCGTCCCAGATCGAGACGCCGTTGTCCTTCAGATAACGGATATTGGTTTCGCCGGACAGGAACCACAGCAGTTCGTGAATAATGGATTTCAGGTGCAGCTTCTTGGTGGTCAGCACCGGGAATCCCTGCGCCAGATCAAAGCGCATCTGATAGCCGAATACGGCACGGGTACCGGTGCCGGTGCGGTCGCTCTTTTCCACACCGTGATCACGCACATGGCGCAGCAGATCAAGATATTGCTTCATTTACGCGCAGCTCCTTTTTTCTTGCGGCGCTTGTCCGGCGCGGGGGCGGCGGGGGCGGTGGCCGGTTGCGGCCAGGTCGGGTGGCGGTAAGCCCAGATCATCATGGCCACACCCGCGATAACCATCGGCACGCTCAGCAGTTGACCCATGGTCAGCCAGTCGAAGGCGATGAAGCCGATATGGGCATCCGGCTCACGGAAGAACTCGGCGAGGATCCGGCAAACGCCATAGCCGGCGCCGAACAACCCGGTTACCGCCACCATGGGCCTGGGCCGCGACGAGTAGAGCCAGAGCACCGCAAACAGCAGCAGCCCTTCCAGCATGGCCTGATACAGCTGCGAGGGGTGGCGGGTAATCTGCAACGGGTCATTGGGGAACACCATCGCCCAGGGCAGGTCGCTGGCTCGCCCCCACAACTCGCCATTGATGAAGTTGCCGATACGGCCCGCTGCCAGCCCCAGGGGGATCACCGGCACGCTGAAATCCGCCACCTCGAAATAGCGTTTGCCGCTGCGATGGGCAAAGAGCCCGAACGCCAGCAACACACCGATCATGCCGCCATGGAACGACATGCCACCCTGCCAGATACGCACCAGGGACAGCGGATCAGCCAGAAAACCGGAGAAGTTATAGAACAGCGTATAGCCCAGGCGCCCGCCGAGAATCACGCCAACGGCACCATAAAAGACCAGATCACTGACCTGTTGTGCTGTCCAGTTGTTATCCGTACGCCGTGCACGCAACGTGCACAGCCACCAGGCAGCGATGAACCCGAACAGGTAGGTCAACCCATACCAGTGGACCTGCAGGGGGCCCAGAGAAATGGCGACCGGATCAATCTGCGGATATTGCATAGTGCTTCCTTCTCAGCCCAGCGCGAGACGCAGCCCGATGATAAACAGGACCCCGGCGAAAATCCGCTTCAGGGTCGTCGCCGGCAGCCGGTGCGCCAGCGTTGCACCGACTCGGGCCATGGGGTAGCTGGCGATGCCGATACCGATAGCAGCGGGCAGATAGACATAGCCCAGACTGCCCGCCGGTAACGCCGGATTGTCCCAGCCCGCGATGATGAACCCCACACACCCGGCCAGGGCAATCGGCAAGCCACAGGCCGAGGACACCGCCACCGCCTGCTGCATGCGCACCCGGCAGGCGTTCAGGAACGGCACCGTAAGCGAGCCGCCGCCGATACCGAACATGGAGGACACCAGCCCGATGACGCTGCCCGCCAGGGTCAGGCCCGGGGTGCCGGGCAGACGTTCCGGCGCGTCCAGCACCACCTTGCGCAGGCTGTTGAGGACCATCTGCACCGACAGGATCACTGCAAACAGCCCGAACAGTTGCGCCAGCCGCGGGCCGGACAGCCAGTCCGCCACAAAGGCACCGGCAAAGGCCCCGACCGCCACGCCCGTCGCCAGCCGCCAGACCAGTGGCCAGCGCATGTTGCCGCGCTGGTGGTGGGCCCGCACGGCGCCGATCGAGGTCACGATGATGGTCGCCAGTGACGTGGCCACGGCCAGCTGCGTCATCACCAGCGGATCGATCTCGCGCAGGTGGAAGATCAGCAGCAACATGGGCACCACAACAATACCGCCCCCCAGCCCCAGCGCACCGCCAAGTACCCCTGACAGGGCACCGATCAACACGTACAGGGGCAACAACTCGATCTGCAACCGCCACCTCCGGATTCCGAGGGTGCTATCCTAGCATGCCGATTCCGGTCAAAGGTGCCCCGATTCATGTGCATTGTGCTGTTTGCCTGGCAGGCCCACCCCCGCTATCCACTGCTGGTCGCCGCCAACCGGGACGAGTTTCACCGGCGCCCGGCCGAGCCCGCCCGCTGGCGCGAGGACGGCGTCTTCTGCGGGCGTGATCTGGCTGCTGGCGGCACCTGGCTTGGCGTCACACGCCATGGCCGCTTTGCGGCAGTGACCAATTTCCGCGAGCCCATCGAGGATCACTCTCGGGGCCGCAAATCCCGGGGCGAACTCCCCCTCGGCTTCCTGCACAGCGACATCGCCCCCGAGGCCTGGTGCAATGCCATCTCGGCACAACAGGATGATTACGGCCCCTTCAACCTGCTGGTGGGTACCCGCGACCAGCTCTGGTACGTCAGCAATCGCGGGGCGGCGCCCCAGGCCGTGACGCCGGGCGTGCATGGGCTGAGCAATGGATTGCTGGATACTCCCTGGCCGAAGGTCACCCGCGGCAAGGAAAAGCTGGCCGCATTGGGCCAGGGTGAAGCGCATCCCAGCCACATGCTGCAACTGCTGCACGACCACTGGACGCCGGACGATCACTGGCTGCCGGATACCGGCGTGGGGATGGAACTGGAGCGCCTGGTGGCACCGATCTTCATCGAATCCGAGCACTATGGCACCCGAGCCAGTTCGGTGGTGCGACTGGGGCAGGAAGGCACGCCGGAAATGATCGAGCAGTCATGGACTGCCCACGGCACCCCGGACGGGGCGCCGCGCAGCAGCCTGGAGTAACCCCGGGCGGATCGCCCGGTCAGCGTGTGGTGACAATCTGGCTGTAGTGGCCCATGAAACCCTTCAGCTCGTCATCGCTCAGGCCTCGCAGCACCTTGTGGTTAACCGCGTGGATCGCTTTCCGGCTGCCCTCGACGCCCACGTTCAGGGCCTTCTGGGTGACGAAGCCGATCTTCACTTCGCGCGTCTGGGCGAGAAAGACATTGTCCAGAATTTCGTCGGTCAGCTGATCCATGACCTTCGAGATCAATGGCACTTCTGCGGTGCCACGCCCGCTTTCCGCTGCATCGGCCGCCCGGCGAAATTCCTCTGCAAAGGAGGCGCTCACCGGGAAGGCGATGGCCGCATGCTGGCCATTGTCGTCGCCGGCAGACCAGTACATGGCGCGTACATTCTTGGCGATCGGTGCGAACTCGGCATTCGTGACTTTCTTGTAGATCTGCCGGGTCAGCATGCTGGACGCCTTGCTGGCCGTGGACACGGCGAAATCGATGATCTTGCGCTGGCCGCCGGAGAGCTCAGTCATCTGCGCCGGTTCGAGCAGGAACAGCCCCAGCATGCGATCGGTCAGGCGATCCACCATGGTGATGAACAGCTCGGCGGCCGGTTTGCCATGATCCATGGCGTGAAGGAAGTCTTCGGTGCTGTTGACCAGCGCCGGGTTGGCGGGAATGGCGACAACATTCTGCATGGCAAGGGTGTCCCTGTATCAATTCAGCGGCGCATCATAACGACACACCCGGATGGACTGAATACCCGACCGTGCGGTTGGCGCAGTCGGCATGGTCAATGCCCCCCCGGGCGTTTGCACTCAACCCAGCTTCGCGCGACGGTGCTGCAACAGGTCTCCAAGTCCGGCCTTTTCCATCTGCAGGTCCACATAGGCGGAAATGACCTCGCCGTTATCCATGGCCAGCACTTCATTGAGCAATTTGCGGGCAAACGTAATCTTCACCCGACGGATCGCCGCCTTCACCTTGAGCAGGTTCGAGGCGTTCATGGACAGTGCCGAGAAGCCCATGGCCATGAGGATCAGCGCCGAACCAGGCTCACCGGCCATCTCACCGCACACCGAGACCGGCTTCTTCTCCTCCCGCGCCGCCTCCACAACGTGCACCAGCGCGTGCAGCACAGCGGGGTGATAGGAGTTGTACAGGCTGGCCACCTGGCGATTGTTGCGGTCCACCGCCAGCAGATACTGCGTCAGGTCATTGGTGCCCACCGACAGGAAATCGACCCGCTGGGCCAGTGCCCGCGCCTGATAGACCGCCGCCGGCACCTCGATCATGACGCCCACTGGCGGCATCGGAACATCCGCCCCCTCGTCACGCACCTCCAGCCAGGCCCGGTGAATCAGATGCTGGGCTTCCTCCGCCTCGAATACCGATGTCACCATCGGCAACATGATGCGCAGGTTATCCAGACCTTCGCTGGCCCTCAGCATGGCACGCACCTGCACCATGAAGATTTCCGGGTGATCCAGGGTGACGCGAATACCGCGCCAGCCGAGGAACGGGTTTTCTTCCTGAATAGGGAAATAGGGCAATGCCTTGTCGCCACCGATATCCAGCGTGCGCATGGTCACCGGATGCGGCGCAAACGCCTGCAACTGTTCCCGGTAAATGCGGCATTGCTCTTCTTCCGACGGAAACCGGTCGCGCACCATGAAGGGGATTTCCGTGCGGTACAGCCCCACCCCCTCGGCACCGCGCTCCAGCGAGCGGGAGATATCCGTCATCAGGCCGGTGTTCACCTGCACCTGGATGCGCACCCCGTCTTCCGTCTCTGCGGGCTGCTCGCGCAGTTTTTCCAGCCCGGCCAGCAGATCCTTTTCTTCGGCGATGATTTCTTCGAACTGGTGCTTCAGTTCCGGGGTGGCGTCGGAAATCAGCCGCCCGCGGAAACCATCGACAATCAGTTCACGGCCGTCCATCTGCTTGACCGGCAGACCATGAATGCCGACCACCGTGGGAATACCCATGGCCCGGGCGACAATCGCCATGTGCGAGTTGCGTGACCCCTGACTGGTGGCAATCCCCTTGATACGTTCCTGGGGCACCTCCATCAGCATGGTGGTGGTGATCTCATCCCCCAGCAGGATGGTGTTCTCGGCAAAGGTGATCTCGCGCCGGTTGCGGCTCTGCAACTCCGCCAGCACCCGACGACCCAGGTCACGCACATCCGCCGCCCGCTCGCGCAGATAAGCGTCGTCCATCATCTCGAAGTTGCGGATATGCTCATCGATGACGATACGCAGGGCGCCCTGGGCCCAGTGCCCCTCGCGGATTCTGGCAATGATTTCACCGGCCAGCGCGTGCTTGTCGAGCATGCGCAGATACACTTCAAACAGCGCCTGCTCTTCCGGCCCCAGACGCCCCCTGGCACGCTCACCCAATGCACGCACGTCCGAACGCACGCGAATAAGCGCCGATTCAAGCTGGCTGACTTCCGCATCGATATCGGCGGCTTCCCGGTCCGGCACACTGGCCAGATCCGCAGGCGGAAACAGCAACACCCCGGTGCCGATGGCGGCCCCGGGGCAACCGGCGACGCCATCATAGAAGCGCGCCGTGGGTTCATTGGTGTCCAGACTGCCGAGCGCACCGGTGGCGCGGGCATGGGCCACCACGGCCGAAAGTTGCGCCGAAATAGTGACCAGAAAAGCCTCTTCACTCTGGTCGAAACGGCGCGCATCACGTTGCTGCACCACCAGCACGCCCAGCACCCGACCGTGGTGCATCACCGGCACGCCGAGGAACGCATGGAAGGGATCCTCGCCGGTTTCGGCCAGGTAGAGGAATTTCGGGTGGGCGAAGGCGTCTTCCAGGTTGATCGGTTCTTCGCGCAGACCGACCTGGCCAATCAGCCCCTCGGCCACCCCCAGACTGACGCGGCCAACCGCCTCCTTCTTCAGACCTTCCGAGGCCATCAGAACGTAACGGTGGCCACTGCTGTCGAGCAGATAGATGGAGCACACTTCGGTGCCCATGGCATCACGCACCCGGCGCGCCATCAGGTCGAGGGCGGTTTTCAGGTCCGGGGCGCTGTTGACCTCCTGGACGATGCGTCTGAGGGTGTCGAGCATGCAGTCAGGACCTCAACGAGGGGCTTTCGGTATGGCGCTCACGGCGCATCACCGGCGCCAGTTCCTTCAGGGCGCGGGCATAGACCCCGCGCTTGAAATGCACCACCTTGCGAATCGGGTACCAGTAGTTCACCCAGCGCCAGGACTGGAACTCCGGCGTGCCACTGCGCGCCAGGTCAATACGTTCCTCGTCTGCCGTCAGGCGCAGCAGGAACCATTTCTGCCGCTGCCCGATGCACAGGGGCGAGTCGTCATCCCGGCGGCGGCGCAGAAAGCGACGCGGCAACCGGTAGCTGAGCCAGCCTTCGGTACTGCCCAGCAGTTCGACGTCGGCCTCGGTCAGCCCGACCTCTTCTTCCAGCTCACGGTACAGCGTCTGCTCGGGCGTCTCGCCCGGCATCATGCCGCCCTGGGGAAACTGCCAGGCGTCCCGGTTACCTACACGGCGACCCCAGAAAACGCGGCCTCCGGCGCCGACCAGAATGATACCGACGTTCAACCGGAAGCCCTGTTCATCAATAATGCCTGTCATCGTCCTGCCTGCCGGGTTGCCGTGTAATTAAAGCACACTCGCGGCCTGCTCTGCTCATCTGTGTTCGGCCCGATGACCTCGCTCTGGTATGCTTGCGCAGCCCGAATCCCAGACCTGCCGCCGTGGAGAGCGCCCGATGACCCTTGCCCTGTTTGATCTCGATAACACGCTGATTGCCGGTGATTCGGATCACCTGTGGGGCGATTATCTGGTGGCGCGCGGCATCATCGACGCCGAGGGCTACAAGGCGGCCAACGATGCCTTTTATGACGACTATCTGGCCGGCAAGCTCGACATCGGCGCCTACCTGCGTTTCGCCCTCGGTGTGCTGGCCGAACACACCACCGAGGATCTGCTGCGCTGGCGCGACGACTTCATGCGTGACGAAGTCGCCCCGATCATGCTGCCCGCCGCCAGGGCGCTGCTGGACAAGCACCGCAAACAGGGCCACACACTGGTCATCATCACCGCCACCAACGACTTCGTCACCGCCCCCATCGCCGAGGCCCTGGGCGTGGAACACCTGATCGCCACCAGCGCTGAAATGCGCGATGGCCGCTATACCGGCAATTTCAGCGGCACCCCCTGCTTTCGTGACGGCAAAGTGACCCGGTTACGTGCCTGGCTGGCACAAACCGGGCATGATCTGGCGGGAAGCTGGTTCTACAGCGATTCTCGCAACGACCTGCCGTTGCTGAGTCTGGTGGATCACCCGGTGGTGGTGGACCCGGACCCGGCCTTGTCGGCAGAAGCCGCCAGCCGTGGCTGGCCAGAGATCACCCTGCGCGACTGAATCGTGTCGCGCAGTTTCGGGGGAAGGGGGACAAGATGTTACGCCACACTGCACTGGGCATTCTGCTGCTGACCATGCTCGCGGGTTGTGACCGCGAGCCTGCTGATACCACAGACACACTCATCGAACAGCCGGCCAAGGTGCCGACCGAGCAAAGCGCCGCGCTGGTATCAGCCTGGGAAGAAGAAGCGGCGCCATGGCTGCGCAAGCTGGTGGTCGCCGCGCCGGGGTTCCGCGAGGCGGTGCGCGCCCTGCTGAGTGAACCCGAACCCGACGAGGGCGCCCTGGATGCCGCCCGCAACGCCTGGGCACTGCTGTACGAGAGCTACAACCGCGCCTGGCCCCTGCTGGCAACACGCGCCGCCCTCGACCCGACCCTCCAGGTGCACCTGGCCCGCACCGATCCATGGCCGATCCTGCCCGGCTATGTGGACGCCATGCCGGACTGGCCGGAAAGCGGCATCGTCTACGACGTCACCGTATCCCTGGACATCGACAGCCTGCTGGCCCAGCAGGACATGACCGACCCGGCAGAGGTGAGCGTCGGCTTCCAGGTGCTTGAACTGTTGCTGTTCGGCCTGCCGGATGCCCCGCGCAGCACCGCCGGCCTCACCGTTGGCGAGGCACTGCCGGATCATCAGAAACCCGAGCATGAGCGCCCCGGCTACCGTCGCCGCGCCTACCTGGACGCCATCAGCGCCCTGCTGCTGGAGGACCTCAGCGCCCTGGTGCAACCGCGCCCGGCGCCCGACCCGACCCGGCTCCCGGGCGCACTGCGGCAGGCACTGATGCATAGCGAAGCGCGCCGCGATGCCCTGGCGGCACTGACACGCGACGCGGAAGACAACAGCGGCACGGATGGCGACATCTACCTGTCCAGCAACAGCCACCGCATCGCGCTGCCTGCACTGAATGAGGCACTGGCCGCCTGGCAGGACCCGGAGCAGGACCCGGGTGCCGCCTGGCGGGCCTGGCGGGAAGCCACGACCGGCGCCGTGCCCCCCGACCAGGGCATCTAGCTGAAGCGGCTGAAATCCGGCTTGCGCTTTTCCATGAAGGCCGTCATGGCCTCACGCGCCTCCGCCGAGCTCAGCCGCGCCAGAAAGTTATCCCCTTCCAGCTTCATGTGGGCCGCCACGGCCTCGCGCGTGGGCGCACGCATGAACGCCTTGGTGAGGCGCACCGATGCGGGCGGCTGCGCCGCCAGCCGACGCGCCCGCTGCCGCGCCTCGGCCAGATAATCAGCATCCTCGAACACCGCATTGGCCAGCCCCAGCGCCACGGCCTCTTCACCGGAAAACGGCTCGGCCAGCATCAGCAGCTCCGCCGCACGCGGGTGGCCCATGATCATCGGCAGCAACATGCTGGCGCCCGCCTCGGGGCACAGCCCCAGACTCACGAACGGCATCTGCAACCGGGCGCTGCGCGCGCAGTACACCAGATCGCAATGCAGCAGCATCGTGGTGCCCACCCCAACGGCCGGGCCATTCACCGCCGCGATCAACGGCTTTTCCTGATTCAGCAACTGGGCAAGAAAGCGCATCACCGGGCTGTCATCACCGGTTGGCGGGTTTTGCAGGAATTCCACCATGTCGTTGCCGGCGGTAAAGCAGTCGTCGGTACCGGCAATCAGCGCCACACGTACGGCCGGGTCGGTATCCGCCGCGATCAGCGCGGCGGTCAGGGCATCGTACATGCCGTGGGTCAGGGCATTCTTGCGATCAGGACGCTGAATACGGATTTCCATCACGCCATCCTGCTGGACGACGCTGACGTGCTCGTGCTGGGCAGCCGCCTGGGCCATGCTTGTCTCCCGGTTCTGTCATCAAAACCGGGAGTATAGCGCCTCAGAAATTGTAACGCCCGAACAGACCGAAGGTGCCGATGTCATCGCCCACCTGAACGCGAGCGCCCACATCCAGATTCTGCTGGACATTGAACAGGGCTTCGCCATACAGGCCGGTGTCACTGCGGTCGATATTCTCGTGGAAGGCGCCGCCGGCCAGTTGCAGGCGGTCTGTGGTGCGGTGGCGCACGCCGCCGCGCAGGTCTACACCGGTATCGGTGGCGCTGCTGCCACCGGACTTCTGCCGCACCTGCACCACATCACCGGAGGCCACGAAGTCGAGGCCGTCCTGGAGCAGGGTATTGAAACCGACCCCCGCCGAGATGCGATGGCCGTAAATATTGCCACTGCCACGCCGGACATCACCGTCGTAGTAACCGAGGCCACCGCGCACATGCAGGTTCGGGTCAAGGGCGTAGCTGCCTTCGACGTACACCGTGTCGGCATCGGCGCGGGGGTTACGCAGGTTGCCGATATCCACGCCGCCTTGCAGGTAGGTATAGGAAAAGGCGTTGTCGCGGCCGGGCAGGGTGCTCACAGGATCGGCCAGCGCCGGGGTGACGGGGGCAGCAACGGCGGCGGACAACAGCAGAACAGCGGAATACTTCCTGGCTTTCATGTTCGGTCCTCTTGCGTGTGACGAGTTGTGAAGATGCTGCTTTGACGGTGCTTCACCCTGTTCGGTTTCCTTTCAGGTGTAAAGTCCCGTTAAACGGGGTTTGTTGAGGCGGTCGCATTGAGATGCTCGCACTCCGTAGTCCGGCCTCGGGGAGGGGGACTCCCTTCCAGAAGCCGCCGTGAACCCGTCCCTGGGGGCTTGCGTTCGGCTTCCTGCCTCACACACTTCTGGAAGGGAGTCCCCCTCCCCGAGGCCTCAGCTCTGTGCCAACTGCTTGTCTTGCACCCCGTAGCGTGCAGGCTGGAAGTTGTT
>NZ_QGMP01000005.1 GCF_003259185.1 Isoalcanivorax indicus | reverse complement strand
ATCGTTCGAGGCGGGGCCTCGTCGAGAGAGGCGCCATTCTACAGAGCCGCCCCTCACTGTCAAATACTTTTTGAAGGTTTTTCCCGGTCAGGCGACCCGGACCCGGGCGATCTTCTTCTTGCCCGCCTGCACCACCCGGATTTCACCCCGGGCCAGGGTCAGATCCGGGGCCGCCGGGGCGCCGTCCACATAGACCACGCCACGAGCCAGCATATCCTTGGCCGCCTTGCCGCTCTGTGCCAGACCGGCTTCGCGCAACAGGTCCAGCAGCCGCAGGCTGCCATCCTCACCGGCCTGAACCTCCACTTCCGGCAGGTTCTCCGGGATGTCGCCCAGGCTGATCTGGTTGCCCGCCGAGCGGGGCGCCGCCTCAGCGGCTTCAGCATCATGGAAGCGGGTGATCAGCTCAGCCGCCAGCACCTTCTTGGCGTCCTGGGGACTCATACCGGCCTCGACCTCGGCCCGCAGGGCCTCGATCTCCGCCAGCGGCTTCAGGCTGAGCAGCTCGAAGTAGCGCCAGACCAGCGCATCCGGTATCGACAGCAGCTTGCGGTACATCTCACCCGGCGCATCCGTGACGCCTATATAGTTGCCCAGCGACTTGGACATCTTCTGCACGCCGTCCAGCCCCTCCAGAATCGGCACCGTGATGCACACCTGGGGCGCCTGGTCATAATGCTTCTGCAGGGTGCGCCCCATCAGCAGGTTGAACTTCTGGTCCGTGCCACCGAACTCTACATCCGCCTTGAGGGCCACCGAGTCGTACCCCTGGATCAGGGGATAGAGGAACTCATGGATGGCGATCGGCTGGTTGGCCTTGTAGCGCTTGTCGAAGTCATCGCGCTCCAGCATGCGTGCCACCGTGTACTGGCTGGCCAGCCGGATCAGGCCCGCAGCCCCCAGCTCGTCCATCCACTCAGAGTTGAAGCGCACCTCGGTCTTCGCCGGGTCCAGGATCTTGAACACCTGCTCTTTATAGGTCTCGGCATTGGCCTTCACCTGCTCCCGGGTCAGCGGCGGACGGGTGGCGCTCTTGCCACTGGGGTCACCGATCATCCCGGTGAAATCGCCGATCAGGAACACCACCTGATGGCCGAGGTCCTGGAACTGGCGCAGCTTGTTGATCAGTACGGTATGGCCGAAATGCAGGTCTGGCGCCGTGGGGTCGAAGCCCGCCTTGATGCGCAGAGGGCGCCCGCTGGCCAGCTTGCGCCGCAGGTCCTCTTCAAGGATGATCTCGTCGGTCCCGCGGCGAATCTCCGCAAGCATCTGTTCCAGGTCCTGATCGGCCATCGTTTACCTCTGGTTACTTATTAGCCGGTGGGGCGGGTTAGGGGGCGCTATTGTAGCACTTGAACGACCCGGTGAAAGGCGGTTATCTTCTGATCTGGAGATACCGAGTTCCTCGATTTTTCCGGGGGTTACGCACACTAATTAAGAACTCACTGCAAATGAAGCCTTTTCTGACACGCCTGTTCAGGCTGGTAAGCAGCTTCCCGCGGGCCCACCTGCTGGCCACGGTTGCCCTGCTCGGCCTGCTGAGTGCGGCGGTGATACTGCCCACCAGCGACGCCACGCCCACAGCACAGCCCGCCGTGGTCGCTCTCAGCCTGCCACGCCCGGCGGCCCGGGAGGCCGACGCCGGCGACCCGGCGGCCCCGGAGGCCGTCAGCGCCGCCCTGGCCGATGAACCCGCCGTTCACTGGCGTGAAATCACCGTATCACCGGGCGACACCCTGTCGCGGCTGCTGCAGGCCGAAGGGGTGTCCCCTGGCGAGGTGCACCGTCTGGTCAGCGCCGACAAGCGCCTGGCCGCCCTCACCAATATTCGTCCGGGCGACGTACTGCGCGTCGCCCTGAACGACGACCAGACACTGGCCGCACTGGAACACCAGATCAGCCGGGTGAAATCCCTGCATGCCGAGCGCGGCGACGACGGCTGGAGCGTGCGCGAGGAAGAGCGCGAATATGAACGCCAGGTGCGCTACGCCCAGGCAGACATCAACGACTCCCTGTTCCTGGCCGCGCAACGCGCCGGCATGAGTGACAATCTCATCATGCAGCTGGTGAACATCTTCGCGTGGGATATCGATTTCGTTCTGGATATCCGCCAGGGCGACAGCTTCCAGGTGCTGTATGAAGAGCTGTTTCTCGACGGCGAACAAGTCGGCACCGGCAATATTCTGATGGCCGAGTTCAACAATCGTGATCGCAAACTCACCGCCTTTCGCTACGAAACCCAGGAAGGCAATACGGAATTTCTGGACATCGCGGGCAACTCCCTGCGCCGTGAATTCATTCGAACGCCGGTGGAATTTGCTCGCATCAGTTCACGCTTCAACCCCAACCGCCGGCACCCGGTGCTCAACACCATCCGCGCGCATCGCGGTGTGGATTATGCGGCACCCACCGGCACCCCGATTCGTGCCACCGGCGATGGCCGGGTGGAATTCGCAGGCGTCCGCGGGGGCTATGGCAATGTGGTCATCATTCGTCATGGCCAGCAGTACAGCACCTTGTATGCACATATGAACTCCTTCGGCCGCGGGATCCGCGCGGGCGTCCGGGTGCGCCAGGGCCAGACCATTGGCACTGTGGGCATGACCGGGCTGGCCACTGGTCCGCATCTGCATTACGAGTTCCTGGTCAACGGCGTGCACCGCGACCCGCTGACCGTCAAGCTGCCCAAGGCGCGCGGCATTGCCGATAATGAGCGGCGCGATTTTCTGGTCTATGCCAACCGGCTGCGCAACCAGATGGCGCTGCATGCCGAGGCGTTCACGCTTGCCCAGAATTTCTGACTCCGGAATGTCTGACCCCGACGGCCTTTATGTCGGGCTGATTTCGGGTACCAGCGCGGACGCCATTGACGCCGCGCTGGTGGACATTCGCGCTGGCCACTGCCGCTTGCTGGCCGATCACACCGCACCCATGGACGACACCCTGCATGATGCCGTGCTGGCATTGTGCCGCCCCGGCGATAACGAGATAGAACGCATGGCCGCCCTGGACATGCATCTGGGCACAGCCTTTGCCGATGCCGCGCTCGCCGTGATTGCCAGGGCCGGACTGACCCCCCGGGACATCACCGCCATCGGCAGCCACGGCCAGACCATCCGCCACCTGCCCGCCCTGCACACCACCGTCCAGATCGGCAATGCCGACGTGATCGCCCAGCGCACCGGTATCACCACCATCAGTGATTTCCGCCGCCGCGACATGGTGCTGGGAGGACAGGGCGCACCGCTGGTGCCACGCTTTCACCAGACCGCGCTGGCCTGTGCCGGGCGCCGCCGTGCCGTGCTCAACCTCGGCGGCATTGCCAACCTGACACTGCTGGACGGAGACACCCTGATCTCGGGCTTCGATACCGGCCCGGCGAATGTGCTGATGGATTACTGGTGCCGCAAACACACCGGGGCCCGCTATGACGCCGACGGCCACTGGGCACGCGGCGGCACAGCCTTGCCGGCCTTGCTGGCACGCTTTCTGGAAGAGCCCTACTTCGCTCTGCCGATACCGAAAAGCACCGGGCGGGAACGCTTCAATGGCGCCTGGCTGGAGGCCCGCCTTGACGGTGACGAGTCACCCCAGGCGGTGCAGGCGACCCTGCTGGCCCTGACCGCACAGACCGTCGCCGACTGCCTGCGCGATTTCGCCCCGGACGACCTGCTGGCCTGTGGCGGAGGTGCCAGTAACAGCGCCTTGCTGGAGGCATTGGCCGGATTACTGCCCGGGGTCAACGTGGACACCACCAGTGCACACGGTGCACCGGCGGATATGGTAGAGGCCAGCGCCTTTGCCTGGCTGGCCTGGGCGCATCTGGCCGGCGTAGAGGGCAACGCCCCGCAGGTCACAGGCGCCCTCAGCGGCGCCATTCTCGGTGCGCGGCATCCAGCCTGAGGTCAGCCCGCACCGCCCTGCGGCACGATCAGTATCTTGCCATCACGCTCACCGGCCGCCGCAGCCGCCACGGCTTCCTGTATCTGCTCGATGCCGTAGGTCGCCTGCACCGGCGCATGCAAGGCACCCGCCGCCATCAGCCGCGTCAGATCGCTGAACAGCGCCATCTGCTGAGGCTGCGACGTGGTCTGGAACCAGCGCGCCAGCCAGAAGCCCACCAGCCGCACATCATTGAAAATCAGCGACTGCGACGACACCTGGCAGGGGTCGCCGCTCATGCGGCCGTAATTCACCACGGTGCCGCCCGGTGCCAGGCACGACGCCAGCCGGTCACTGGCCTCACCCCCGACAGCATCGATCCCGAGACGGATATCTCCCTTGCTGACGGCGGCCCGCACCTGCTTGCGCAGATCCGGACCATCGACCAGCACGACATCCCCGCCGAGCTTGCGCACCGCCTCGACCGCTGCCTGGCGGCGCACCACATTGATGGTGCGGAAACCGCGAATCTTCGCCAACTGGATCAGGTACCCCCCGACACTCGAATTGGCAGCATTCTGGATGACCCAGTCACCCGCGTGCAGATCGACGAACTCGGTCAACAGCAGGGAGGCCGTGGGCGGATTGATGGCGATCATGGCCAGTTGCCGCGGGTCAATGGTGTCTGGCAGCGGCACCAGGGCGCGCGCCTCTACCAGCATGTGTGTGGTCCAGGTGCCGCTGCCCACCGGCAGCAAGACCACCTGCCCGACAGACGGATGGCGCACCTCCGGCCCCAGTTCGATGATGCGCCCCACACCTTCGTTACCCCCCACCGCCGGCAAGGGCGGCAACATGCCGTACTCGCCGGTCAGCGTCATGATATCCGACGGATTGATGGGGGCGGCCAGCACCTCGATGAGCACCTGCCCGGCCCCGGGCACCGGCTTGTCGAACGGCACCGGGTGGATCACGTCCTGGGGTACAGGCCCACGAATATCGTACTGTGCCTTGAGTAACTTCATCCCTGTTTCCTCAATTAAGGGGTAATGACGATCTTACCGCTGGAACGACGCTCGAACAGCGCCGCAAAGGCCTCACCGGCCTGATCCATCGGATAAACGTGATCTGGTGCCGTGCGCAGCTTGCCTGCCAGGGTCCATTCCACCAGCTGGGAAATCACCGGCGGCACCACGGCGGGATTACCCATCACCTCGCCTCCCCAGTTGACCCCGATGACCGAACAACGTTTCAGCAGCGGCAAATTGAGCGGCACACTGGCGATGCCGGTCACAAAACCGACCACCAGGAAACGACCGCCGGGGGCCATCAACCGCAACGCCGGTTCGGCAGTAGCCCCGCCAACGGGGTCATAGACGACATCCACCCCGGCGGGGGCCGCGGCCTTGACCTGCTTGCGCCAGTCCTCGGCGGTATAGTCCACCGCCACGTCCGCACCGGCATCCAGACAGCGCTGGCGCTTCGCTTCAGTGGAGGCGCAGGCAATCACCTTCGCACCCATGGCCTTGCCCAACTCGATGGCGGTGGAGCCGGTGGTGCCCGAGCCGCCGAGCACCAGCAGGGTTTCGCCTTCCTTCAGGCGGCCACACTCGCGCAAACCGTACAGCCCGGTGGCGTAAGCTATGAAATAGTTGGCCGCATCCAGCAGCGGCACCTCTTTGGGCAACGGAAAGCAGGACATGGCGGGCAGCGTCACCTTTTCGGCAATCCCGCCCAGCAACGCAAAGCTGGTGACATGGTCGCCCACCTTCAGATGACTGACCCCCTCACCCACCTGCGCCACCACGCCGGCGATGGCGCTGCCCGGCACAAACGGCAGCGGCGGTTTGATCTGGTATTCCCCCTTGACCAGCAAGCCATCGAAATAGCCGATTCCGACGCCAGCCATGGCCAGCATCACTTCACCCTTGCCCGGTGGCCGTTCTGGCACCTCTGACACCTTGAGGGCCGACGGATCTCCGAATACTTCTACTTGTAGCGCACGCATCAACAGTTCTCCCGAACAAACAAAACAAAAAAATCAGGGCCGGTTACGGCCATAACGGTCATGACTGGACACCCACTGGTCCGACACGATGGCGGCGCTCAACGACAACTCGCCGCACAACACCACGCCCGCAATGATCTCCGCCAGCCGCTGCACCTTGCCGCTGCCATAGCAGCCCATCATCTCCAGGCATTCACGCTGGGTAGGCAGGCCGGTACCGCCGCCATAGGACGCCACAATCAGGGAAGGAATCGTGACCGAAAAATAATAATCACCGTTGTCCTTCAACTCGCCGTACACCATGCCGGCAGAGGATTCCGCCACATTCGCTACATCCTGCCCGCAGGCGATGAAGACGGCCGTAATGCCGTTGGCAAAATGGGAACCATTGTTGACCGAACCGGCCATCATGGCGCCCATGTTGCTGAGCTGGCGCTGGCGATGCAGTGCCTCCGCCGAGGTCTTCATGATGTCGCGGATCAGCGCGGCCGGCAGGGTCACTTCCGCCACTACCCGCTTGCCGCGGGTATGCAGCGTGTTGACCTGGGAGTGCTTCTTGTCGGTGTCGAAATTGGCCGCCAGCGAAAAGTGCTCCAGCCCGGCGGGCTTCTGCGCCAGAATCCACTGGCAAGCCTCGCGGGTCGCCTTGCTGACCATGTTCTGTCCGGCCGCATCGCCCGTGGTGTAATTGAAGCGCAGCCAGCGCATCTTGCCCTGGGCATACTGCTCGATATCACGCAGTCGGCCGCTGCGCGTCGTGGTTTCCGCCTGCGCCTTGATCTGCTCGAAATGTGCCGTGACCCAGTGACCGAACTCCCGTGCATGGCGGGCATTTTCGAAGACAAAGATCGGCGCCCGCTGCATGGCGTCATCAATCACGGTAGCCGTGATGCCACCGGCCTCGCGGGCCAGACGCATGCCGCGATTGTAACTGGCCACGAGAGTGCCCTCGGTGGTGGCCATGGGCACATAGATGTCACCCTCGGCATGCTCACCCGACATGCGCAGCGGTCCGGCAATGCCCAGCGGCACCTGGGCCACCCCAGCGAACTGCTCGATATTGCCCGGCAACAGGGCCGGATCAATGGAGGTATGGCCGACATGGGTCAATGCGGTGCCAGTGCGTTCGCGCACGAACTGGCGGCGCGCCTCGGCCATGGCCGTGGTGTAGTCGTTGTCGCGATCACGCGGCAGTGAAATTTCGCTCATGGGCCTGCCTGTCTGTAGTTATAGCGCAGGCCATAGAGTGCCCCGAGCGACAAGCCCATCGCAAGGACAGGACATTCCGGATTCGGGTCAGATGGAAAACGAGGAGCCGCAGCCGCAGGTCGAGGTGGCATTGGGGTTCTGGATGACGAAGCGCGAGCCCATCAGGCCCTGTTCGTAATCCACTTCGGAACCCGCCAGATACTGGATGCTCATGGCATCCACCAGCAGGGTGACGTCACCATTGTCCACAACGGTATCGTCGTCCTTGGCCTGTTCGTCGAACGTGAAGCCATAGGAAAATCCGGAACAGCCACCACCGGTGATATACACCCGCAGCTTGAGTGCCGGATTGCCTTCTTCATCACGCAGATCGCGCACCTTGGCAGCAGCGCGATCGCTCAGGAGGATCAGATCGGTCATGGTCGGTCAGGGTTATCCTGTAACAGCTATGTGCCGCATAGGGTCCGATACCCGACCATTATAGTCAAGTATTCGGCTGGCCCGCCGGTTTGGTCTCCGCCGCTTCGGGGGCCGCTTTGCCCGCATCCGGCGCAGGCAGGTTCTTGCGCTCGCCCTGGCGCACCAGCTTGCCGTTGACCTGAGCACCCACCACCATCTCGATCAGGTTGTAGTAGACGTTACCCTCGATGACGGCTTTCTCGGCCAGCTCCAGCTGTTCGGTCGCGTGCACATCCCCCTCGACACGGCCATTGATGACGATGCGCGGCACCCGCACCTCGCCCTTGACCACGCCGGTCTCGCCGATCACCAGACGGCCGCCCTGGCCGGACACACTGATATTGCCCTCCACACGGCCCTGCACATGCAGGCCGCCCGAGAAGCTGATATCCCCCTTGATCTCCGCGGTCGGCGCCACCAGGGTATGGTTACGGTAATCTTCGCGTACTTTCTTATCCCGCCCGAGCACTGTCTCTCTCCTGTAACTGCCAGCCAAATTGACGCTCCGTCCGTTGCCCGCCGCGCCCTGAGGCCACAGCCTCCACGGTGATATTGCGCGGCAGTATCTCACCGGGCAGTTCCAGGCGGCCGGAAAGCTCCTGGAAATAACGGAAACGGAACTGTGTTGTGCTGTCGTCCTGACTGATGAGGTCATTGCCGGACACGGTGATCCGGTTACCGTCCTGTTGTCCATCCAGGGTCATGGAAACATCCCCGGCGATAAAGTTGCTGTTATCACCGACCTGCGTCAACACCAGTCTGTAACTGAAGACCCCCGGCGTATCCGTGGCACTCAGTTCGAACCGCTCGATCCGCAGGCCCTGCTCGCCAGCCCCCGGGGACATGACGTTCTTGTAGAAGGCCGCCGCCTCTTCCAGTTCGGCGATCTGATCACGCAGGCCACGCAGTTCCTGGCGCACCTGTTCCTGGGCCTGATAGGTGACCTCGCTGCCGGTGCGATGCAGTACCAGTTCGTCCCGGGCCTCGCGCAGGGCAGATTCCAGTTGCTTGACCTTGGCCTTCAGGCGCTGCTGCTCGATATTGGTGGCCCAGCCTTCGCTCCCCCCACTGTGGTAGCCGCCGAAAAACGCCAGCACCACCGCCAGCACGGCCACCAGGCTCAGCAGCGCCCGCACCCAGGTCTGGCGGCGCAGATCCACGGGCATCAACGTCAGTTCGCTACTGCGTTTCTTTCGGCGGTGTCCCGGCATGGCTTGAGTCCTGGCAATCATGGCAGCAGTGCGGCCCCTTCGAGACCGGCCCGTTCAGGCAGACCGAGCATGATGTTCATGTTCTGGATGGCCTGGCCTGAAGCGCCCTTGACCAGATTGTCGATGACCGACAACACCACCAGTGTGTCACGGCCCTGCGGACGATGCAGCGCAATCCGGCAATGATTGGCGCCTTTCACGAACCGCGTCTCAGGATGGCTGCCCACCGGCATCACATCCACGAAGGGCTCGTCCGCATAACGCTGCTCGTACAGCTCCTGCAGATCCCCCAGCGCCAGACTCGGGTCCAGCAAGGTGCTGTAGAGCGTTGCATGGATCCCGCGGATCATCGGCACCAGATGCGGCACAAAGGTCAGCGCCACCGGATCGCTGGCGATATCCGCCAGCCCCTGCTCGATTTCCGGCAGGTGCCGGTGGCCCGAGGCGCCATAGGCCTTGAAGCTCTCGGTCGCCTCCGCCATCAGCATCGGCACCTTGGCCTGACGCCCGGCACCGCTGACGCCGGATCCCGCATTGGCAATCAGGCGCTGGCTATCCACCAGGTTGTTCTCCAGCAACGGCAGGAAGCCCAGCTGGATCGCGGTAGGGTAGCACCCCGGGCAGGCCACCAGTTGCGCCGTCGCAATGGCGTCCCGATTACGCTCCGGCAACCCGTACACCGCCTGCGCCAGCAGATCCGGGCAGGCATGGGTCTCGCCATACCAGTCAGCCCACAGGTCCGCATCACGCAGCCGGAAATCTGCAGACAGATCCACCACCCGGACCCCCGCCGCCATCAGCTCCGGCATCATGCGCATGGCCACATTGTGCGGCGTGGCAAAGAACACCACATCCAGCTCCGCCAGCTGCGCCACATCCGGCACCGTAAAGCGCAGATCCAGATGCCCGCGCAGACTCGGGAACATGTCTGCCACGGCAACCCCCTCCTCGCTACGCGAGGTAATCGCCGTCACCTCCACCTGCGGGTGATTGACCAGCAGGCGCAGCAGCTCGACGCCGGTGTAGCCGGTACCGCCAACAATGCCTGCCCGGAAGGTCTTGGGGGACGCGCCCATGATGCTCTCCACTGCTCAGAAGAATTCGGGGAAACGGTGCATGATAGAAAGGCAGGCCGCCGCCAGCAACCGGCGATCGCTGCCCAAGGCTGTTATCATGCCCCCATCACGTCATTCATACACTCTTGTCTGCAGGATATCCCGATGCTCTGGGTCAAAGCCTTTCATCTCATCGCCGTCATCACCTGGTTCGCTGCGCTGTTCTATCTGCCACGGCTGTTCGTCTATCACGCCATGGCCGAGGACAGCATCAGCCGCGAGCGCTTCAAGATCATGGAACGCAAGCTGTACCGGGGCATCATGACCCCCTCGATGATCGCCACGCTGGTGCTGGGCTTCTGGCTGCTGTGGCTGAACCCCGCCTGGATGAAGATGGGCTGGATGCACGTCAAGCTGTTGCTGGTCTTTCTGCTGGTGGGCTACCACCATGTCTGCCTGGCCTACATGAAGAAGTTCGCCGCCGATGCCAATACCAGAAGCCATGTGTTCTATCGCTGGTTCAACGAAGTGCCGGTGGTCTTCCTGATCGCCATCGTCATTCTGGCGGTGGTGAAACCCTTCTGAGGCAGCCCCATGAAACCGAACATTCTGGTGATCGCCGGCCATGACCCCTCCGGCGGCGCCGGCATCCACGCCGACATCGAGGCCATCCACAGCCTGGGCGGCTTCGCCGCCACCCTGATTACCGGGCTGACGGTGCAGAACAGCCAGAACGTGCTCGGTTTCGAGCTGGTCAGCATCGACCTGCTGCAACGCCAGGCCGATGCCCTGTTGGCGGACATGCGCTTTGATGCGATCAAGATCGGCATGACCGGCAGCCCTGATGTCATCGCCTTTATTGCCCGCCTGCTCGATCGGTTACCCGGCGTGCCCGTGGTGCTGGACCCGGTACTGGCCGCCGAAGCCGGCGGCAGCCTGTCAGGCGAGACCGTACCCACCGCCATGCTGCGCGAACTGATGCCGCGCGCCACCCTGACCACCCCCAACCTGCCCGAAGCGCAGAAACTGGCGGGCACGGACACGCTGGATGACTGCGGCGCCCGATTGCTGGAGGCAGGCTGCCCCGCCGTCCTGATCACCGGCACCCACGACGACACCCCGGAAGTGCGCAACCACCTGTACACCGCCGACGGCGTGCAGCACTGGGCCTGGCCACGCCTGCCCGGCACCTACCACGGCTCCGGCTGCACCCTGGCCTCCGCCTGCGCCGCCCACCTGGGTGCAGGCCTGCCCCTGCCCACCGCTCTGGCTCAGGCCCAGGACTATGTGCACGGCGCCCTGCGCCACGCCTGGCAAGCCGGTCAGGGCCAACTGATCCCCGATCGCCGCACCACTCGCCTCACCACTGGCCAGCCCCATGAGCGCCGTTGACATCGTTCGCGGCCTGTATGCCATCACCGACCCGGCACTGACCCCGGGCGACACCCTGCTGCCCGCCTGCGAAACCGCCCTGTCCGCCGGTCTGCGTCTGCTGCAATACCGCAACAAGACCGCCCCGGCCGCCACGCGCCTGCACGAAGCCCGCACCCTGGTTGCCTTGTGCGCCCGCTTCAACGCCACCCTGCTGATCAACGATGACCCGCAGCTGGCCCGCGACAGCGGCGCCGCAGGCGTACACATCGGCCAGCAGGACGGCGGCGTGCCCCGCGCCCGCGCCCTGCTCGGCCCGGATGCCCTGATCGGCGTGACCTGCCATGGCGATATCAACCTGGCCCAACACGCCATCGCCGAAGGCGCCGACTACGTCGCCTTTGGCCGCTTCTTCCCGTCCCACACCAAACCCCAGGCCCCCGCCGCCCCGCTGTCCGTTCTGGAGCAGGCCCGCACCCTCGGCGTGCCGGTGGTGGCCATCGGCGGTGTGAACCCGGATAATGCGCCGGAATTGCTGGCCGCCGGGGCCGATGCCGTCGCGGTCATCCATGGTGTGTTCGGGCAGCCGGATATTGCCGCCGCCGTGAGGCGCTTTCTTTCCCTGCCTTGCTGACAGTGGGTGACCCTCTCCAGCCAGAGGGTCACCCTCCAGCAGGGAGGCGTCGAGGCGGGGTACGCCCTTCCGGGACCGCTCAAGCCGTCCATGGGCGCTCTTTCTTTGCCCATCCCTGGGCAAAGATGTCCCTACAGGGCGTACCCCGCCCCAACGCCGGAGCGAGATTCGAAGTCCGGTGGGCCATCTACCAGCTTGAAGAGCGGGCTGGGCGTGACGGCCCTCGGGGGGCGGGTAAAGGGTTTCAGGACTGTCGAGAGGCATGGATGCCGAACGCAAGCCTACAGGGACGTATTCACGGCGTGTCCTGAAACCCTTTACCCGCCCCCCGAGGGCCACAACCACCCAAACCAGACAGAAATGGAACAAACCCGGAGTTAACAGCCATGAGCCGTAGTCATTCAGAGCAGTTGTTCAAGGACGCCCGCCAGTACATCCCCGGCGGCGTTAATTCCCCGGTGCGGGCCTTCAACGGCGTCGGCGGCACCCCCGTGTTCTTCCATCGCGGCGAAGGCCCCTACCTGTTTGACGAAGACGACAACCGCTACATCGACTACATCGGCTCCTGGGGCCCCCTGATTCTCGGCCACTGCGACGCCGACGTACGCGCCCGCGTCCACGAGGCCATCGACGCCGGCATGAGCTTCGGTGCCCCCACCGCCGTCGAAGTGGCGATGGCAAAGAAAGTCTGCGAACTCGTCCCCTCCATGGAGCAAGTGCGCATGGTCAGCTCCGGCACCGAAGCCGTAATGAGCGCCATCCGCCTGGCACGCGGCCATACCGGCCGCGACCTCATCGTCAAGTTCGAAGGCTGCTACCACGGCCACGTGGACAGCCTGCTGGTGAAGGCCGGCTCCGGCGCCCTGACCCTCGGCGTGCCCAGCTCACCTGGCGTGCCCAAAGCCGTGACGGAACATACCCTGACCCTGACCTACAACGACATGGCCAGCGTTGAAGCCTGCTTTGCTGAACACGGTGACCGTATCGCCTGTGTCATCGTCGAACCGGTGGCGGGCAATATGAATCTGGTACCGCCGGTGAAAGGCTTTCTGGAATGCCTGCGTACCCAGTGCGACCAGTACGGCAGTATCCTGATTTTTGATGAAGTGATGACCGGCTTCCGCGTCGCCCTGGGCGGTGCCCAGGCGCTCTACGGCGTCACGCCGGACATGACCACACTGGGCAAGATTATTGGCGGTGGCATGCCGGTGGGCGCCTTTGGTGGCAAACGCGAGATCATGCAGTCTCTCGCCCCGGCGGGTCCGGTGTATCAGGCGGGCACCCTGTCCGGTAATCCGGTGGCCATGGCGGCGGGCCTGGCGACGCTGGAAAAAATCAGCCAGCCGGGCTTCCACGAGGCGCTGGATGCCAAGGCAGCACGACTGGTGAACGGCCTGGCCGCCATCGCCCGGGAGCAAGGTGTGGCCCTGAGCACGCATCAGGTGGGCGGCATGTTCGGGTTCTATTTTACCGACCAGACCCTGATCACCCGCTTCGAGCAAGTCATGGCCTGCGACCAGGAACGCTTCAAGCGCTTCTTCCACGGCATGCTGGATCGCGGCGTTTACCTGGCACCGTCAGCGTTCGAGGCCGGTTTCGTGTCCATCGCCCACAGCGATGCCGATATCGACTTCACGCTGGAGCAAGCCCGATCTGCACTGGCGCTGGGTTAGATAAGCCCCGTCCGCTCGGCTTCCCGGACGCACTCAAGGCGATTGTTCACGCCCAGCGTCTGGAACAGGACCCGCGCGTGGGATTTGACCGTGTGCTCGCTGATGCACAGGATATCGGCGATCTCGCGGTTACCATAACCCTGCCGCATCAGCGCCAGCACATCGAGTTGGCGCTTGCCGAGCCCGAGCCCCTTTGCCACGCGCTGCGCCTCCGGCGGCTCCTCATCCGGCAACTGCTGCAACCGTTCAGCGAGCCGATGGGGCAAATAGACCTCACCGGCCAGCACGCGCTCCAGCGCGGCAATAATCTCATCCTTGCCAAACACCTTGGGAACAAATCCCATGGCACCGGCACGCAGGCAGTCGCGGATTAACCAGGGATCTTCGACCGCGGACATCACAACAACAGGCAAGGCCATATCGCGCTCGCCCAGGGCATCAATCAGCGCTCGCCCATCGATGCCCGGCATGTTCAGGTCCACGATGGCCAGATCAATGTCCACATTCGCTTCGAGCAGGTGCAAGGCCTGTGCGGCATCCAACCCGTACAGCACATGCGCCTCGGGCAAATGAGCCTCAAGCGCCATCGCCAAGCCCTGGGCGAAAATTTCGTGATCATCAACGTGAAGAATTTTCATAGCGTCAGTATAGGCTCGGAGCCCCGATTGCCCAAAGCGATGCATTCAGCGCACAGCGTATCAGTCCGCCGTACGCACCAGGCGCAGCCTGTATTCATCCGTCTTGTTGTAGTTCTCGCTGAAGCCAGAACCGGCAAGGGCGCGCATCGGATCATGGTGGGAAGGCGACGCAGACCAGAATCGGCCGGTGCCAGTGTCCGGGAAAACCTCCGCATTGATGCTCGGCGTGGAGCCAGTATTGCTGGCACAGCGCTCGACAATGCTCATCAATGCCCTGATATTCGGCACCCGCCAGTCGTTATGCCCGGCAAAGCCGGGAGATGCATCCGCATGTTGCAGCGCCTGCTGCCAGGTAAAGCTGTCTGCCTCCCCATCACAGCGCTCGCTGACAGCATTCCAGCTCTGCCCTTCGGCGCAGCGCTTCCACATCAGGCCCGTCGGGATATGCGTTGCGGTACCGTCATCGTGAAGCTCAAAATCCGCAGTCGGCGTTGTGACCACCAAGGTGGGATCGGGTGTACCCGCCGCACACGACGACCAGGCGGCACCTGAGAACAGACTTACCCCGCTGGCCACGGCCAGCCACCCTATGGTTATCTTCAATCTGTTTGCGAGCATAGCCTTACCCCCTTCAATGCAACAAATCTGGCCAGATGAGAAGCCACTTTCACGGGGCATCGCGCACCAGCCGCACCCTGCCTACCACCGCTCCAGTCGGGTTCTTCCAGGCCCAGCTGACGGTGCCTCGGAAAAAGACAACCACATTTGCATGACTCCAGTTCACAGCCGTCGATGACCAGAAGCTCTGGCTGTCGGTGTTCGGGAAGTAATCCTGATCAATACTCGGATTCGAAACACCAAAATGAACGATGGAGTGCAATTCGCCAACTGTTGGCAAACGCCAATCAGTAGCACCACACAAGCGATCCTCACCGGAAAGGCTATTGACGGCCTCAACCAGAGCCAGGGTATTGCACTTCTCCAGCGTATGGTTGCAACTATCGCCGTTACCTTCACCGCCGACATTGCTGCCATTGCTGGTCCCATCAGGGTTGTACCACCTGTAAGTGTGTGCCCGGTGACGCAGGTGCTCGACATCATCCACCTTCACTTCCCAGATCAGGCCGGTGACGTTGTCGCGCACACAGCCCCATTCGGTGGCACTGGCGTCCAGTGGCTCGCCGCTGCTGTCCAGTTTGGTGAAATCGAAGCCGGCATCCCCGTCGCCCAGCTTCACCAGCGTTGGGTCAGCGTCTCTACCTTGCATGCCGTCCTGGCCAGGAAACGATTCCACTCCCGGGTCGTCGCAATCGACCAGATGCGTGTGGATCGCATGGCCAGATTCGAATGCCACGCCGCCGGAACACCAGTCGATACCGGTGTCGTTCAGGCCGCCCACCGGGTTAAACATCGCAACGCCATCGCTGCCGTCACTCTCCCCGAGCACATTGGTCGCCGCCACACGGAAATGCCAGACGCCGGGCGGCAGTGTCAGCGTGTGCGTAGTATCGGACACAGCAATAAGTTGGGAGCCATCATAGCTGCCCCAGTTAGCGAGCTCGTCCAACGGCTCTGCGGCGAGATAAAGGTTGTAGCCGCTGGCGTACACAGACGGGCTCCAACTGATATCGACTGCACCCGGTGCAAGCCCCGACGCGGCAGCCAGGTCTCCCGGCGTATCCGGGAAAACCGCATTAACGGTAATGGTCACGCTGGCAGCGGCTGAACTTGCCATGCCGTCATCCACCGTGAACGCAAAGCTGTCGGTGCCGACAAAACCGGCATTGGGGGTGTAGGTCACAGCCGGTGGTGTGCCTGTCAGGCTGCCGTTTGCTGGCGAGGTTTCAATTTCATAAGTCAGCGCATCATCGTCAGCATCACTGCCAGTCAGGGTAATGAGCAGCGGCGCCTGTTGATCTGTTTCCACGCTTTGCGGATTCGCGACAGGAATAGCATTAACGGTAATGGCCACCGTCGCGGGGGCGGAACTGACCGTGCCATCGTTAACGGTAAAGGTGAAGCTGTCGGCGCCGGAGAAATCCGTATTCGGGGTATACGTCACGTTCGGAGCAGTACCACTCAGGCTGCCGTTGGCCGGCGCAGAGGCTATCGCGTAGGTCAACAGATCACCATCTGCATCGCTGCCGCTCAGCGTGATAAGCAACGCGGTATCCTGGTTGGTGACCACACTCTGGCTGTCCGCGACGGGGGCGATATTTGACACTGGGTCACCCCCTGAACCTCCACTGCTGGAACTGCCACCACATGCGCTCACGGTGAGTGCAAGCAGTAGCGAAAAGCCTCGATAAACGCCTCGGTAGATGTGCATGATTCCCCGCCCCCGACCTGTTGATTGCTTCTACTGCATTTGATACTGGCACCAACGGCGGAAAGAAGGATCATCCTGAAGGATGATTCCGGCCCCGCACTCACGAAGAACGCCGTGCAAACAACTCACGGCGCGGGATGGTTCGGGAGGCCTGCCCCGCATTCTCCTTTGATCCGGAACAGCCCCCCGCGCACCAGCAGGACACGTTTCAGGGTGCTCGGTTCAGGCGATGACACCGAACCCTGAAGGGAAAAGTGCGCAGGGTAAAACCGGACACACCATGCCGGGGTAGCGTGGCCGGCCTCCAGTGACGTCGACCACCACTGCCCCGGATTGACAGCCATATTCCGGAAATAGAGCGCGTCATCGCCCTGACCGTCATCATCTGCCGCCAGATCAATAATCGAGTGCAACTCTCCGGCACTGGGCAAACGCCAGTCGCGGGCACCACACAGAGGCTCCTCCAGCGCATTGACGGCCTGAACATAGGCATGCGTGTCACAGCGACTCAGGGTACCGTTGCATGAGCCGCTGTTCCCCGACTCCCCTGCTGCCCCTGCCTCGCCAGCATCAGCACTGCTGCCAGGGCTGTACCAGGTATAGGTATGCTCGCGGTGGCGCAAGTCGCCCGCGTCGTTCACCTTGACCTCCCAGACCAGGCCGGTGATGTTGTCGCGCGCGCAATCCCACGCGGCAGCACTGTCCTCCAGTGCTTCGCCGTCGCGGTCCAGCTTGGTGAAGATCCGGACATCGGGCGCGCCGAGACTCCAGGCGCTGGCGGTGAGCGCAAGCAGCAGCGCAACGCCTCCATAGATATGCATGCTTCCCCCGGGGACGGTCGTGATGCCAACCTGATACTGGCACCGACCGGCGGGAATTTGATCATCCTGAAGGATGATTCCGATACCCGCATGCGCGAAACACCGGGCGCCGATAGCAGGCTTGGGAAAATTGGCATTCCTTTCCACCGAATTCATAATCGACAGCGACCTATGATCGACGGCGGAAAGACCCGGCATCACCAAAGGATGTGACATCACGATGGACAGACAACATCCCCTGAGCGACCAGGTGAACAAGGAACGGCTGGACTGGATGGTGCGCGAAATCCTCCCCCATTTTGCCGGGGGCATTTTCGGTGCCGCGCTGATCGGTGTGGTGTTCGCGCCGGTGGCCCGGGAAGGCGGGCTGATGGTCTGGGCATTGCTGAACCTTGCTATTGGCGTGGCGGGTGCAGTCCTGCTGCTGGGTCTTCGTCGTCACTACCAACGGCTGCCGATCGCGATGTGGGTGAGGCTCAGCGGGGTGATGCTCCTGCTGTGGGGCATGGTGCTCGCCACTGCCCCCTGGCTGTTCGACACCGCCAGTGATCCGGCCTACTTCGTCACCCTGATCGTGCTGCTGATCGGCATCTGTGCCAGCCCTTCGGCAACGCTGGCACTGTATCCACTGATCTACGCGGCCTTCGTGACACCGGTCATGGCCTCCCTGGGCTGGTCGATTCTGGTCAGCGACTTTATCGACAACCCGCTGATGAAGTGGCTGACCCCCATCTTCTGGGCCTTTCTTGTTGGCTATACCTGGCGGCTGCACGGTGTACTGATCAATGCCATCACTTCTCGTCTGGAGAAGGACGATGCGCTGCGCAAGCTCGAGCGCAGCAATCAGCTGCGCAGCCGTTTTCTTGCCGCGGCGACCCACGACATCCGCCAACCGCTGCAGGCCATCAGCCTGCATCTGAGCGTGCTCGGTGAACGCTTTTCGGATCACGCCGAAGCGGACTTGCTGAAGCGCCTGCATGACAGCACTGCCAGCATGTCGACCCTGATGGACACCCTGCTGGACGTGTCCCGGCTGGACAATCAGGACATTCGACCAAGCATCCGCACCGTGGCGCTCAAGCCATTGCTGGAGCAATGGGTGGGCCAGTACGCCCTGATGGCCCGTGACAAGGGGCTGGCCCTGCACATGGCACTGGCGGATGTGGTAGTGCGCACAGATCCGCTCTTGCTGGAACGCATCGTGCTCAACCTGTTCAGCAATGCCGTGCGTTACACCGAGGCTGGCGCCATCACCGTGCGACTGCGTGAGGACAAGGGAGAAGCCACTCTGTCAGTCTCCGATACCGGTCACGGCATCGCAGAAGAAGAACAGGAGCATATTTTCGAGGCCTTCCACCAGATTGATACCCCCCTGCACGAGCAACAGCGGGGCATGGGCCTCGGGCTGGCCATTGTGGACCGATTGGCGGCGCTGCTGGCGCACCCGATACAACTCCAGTCTGAACCCGGTATCGGCTCGACTTTCTCCCTGACCCTGCCGACAGGACGCCGCAAGGACCTGCTGCAACACTGCCCGCCCCCAGCCCCGGAATGGGAGATGAACGGGCTGAACGTCCTGATCCTCGATGATAACCCGGAGGTGCTGGACGCCCTGCGCGCCCTGTTGTCGAACTGGCAGTGCCAGGTACGGGCGCAGGCCAGCGCCACGCCGGAGGAAACCTGGCAACCGGACTTCATTCTCTCGGATTATCACCTCACATCCGGCGACACGGGGCTTGATACCGTAAAGCGCTTCCGCGACTACACCGGGCGCTGTATTCCCGCCGCCATCCTCACCGGCGACCAGAACCTGACCCTGCCGGAAACGCTTCCCCGGACAGCCCTGTTACGCAAGCCGGTGCGGCCGGCGCAATTGCGCTCGGTCATGCAGAAAATGCTGCGACGGGAGGGCATAGCCTCGCGTCGCTCCCCGTGACCGGCATCGAACCGGCTCTGCCTGCCCTCAGGGCAACAAAGCCTCGGCCTCGATCTCGATCAGCCATTCGGGCAGGGACAGGCCCTTGACGATGACCCAGGAGCTGGGGGGCGGGTTGTCGGGGAAGTAATCCAGCAGCGCCTCGGCAATGGCGTCCTGTTCCTCGCTGGCTTCCTCGGCAATATAAATGCGCAGCATGATGACATGCGCCAATGTGCCTTCTGCAGCCGCAAGCACCCGCGCGACATTATCGAGTGCGGCGCGCGTCTGTGCTGCCAGGCCGCCCGTTACGGTCTGCTCTTCGGCGTCCACGCCCACCTGGCCGGAGAGCAGCACACGCCGCCCGACAGACGGCACGACCATCGCCTGACTGAAACCGTATTGCAGGCTGTTGAAAACGCTATCGGGGTTGAGTGTCTGGCGCATCAGGGGTCCTCACGCAGTCGTTCGGCGTTATCGCGCGCGGCATCGCGGCCGGTGTCATTGCCCTGCCGGTCACGGGCCTCGGCCACGAGCTCCCACAGGTCGGCTTGCCACAGGGGGTGGTCGGGCGCCTCGCGCAGGGCCCGCAGAGCCAGGCCTTCGGCGGCGCGCGGCTGCTCCTCGGCCAGCCGCAGTTCGGCCAGTTCGCGGTACAACACCGTCGCCTCACCGCTCCGGCTCACAGACAGGGCGCGTTCCAGATAGCGGCCTGCGGCACTGAAATCATTGCGCGCCCGGGCCGTGTCGGCCGCCGCCAGCAAGCTGGCCGCGGGCGAATCCTGAGCCACCTCCACCGGCGGCAGGGGCTCCGGCGGCATCACCGGTTGCACGCTGCACGCGCCGAGCAAGAGCAGCAGCCCGGCCAGCGCCGCACGCGGCAACATCAGTTGAACATGCGCCTGAACCATCCTCGCACTCCTCCATCATTGTCACGACGTTCGCCGCAAGACGTACTCTGTTGCGGAATCGACGCCGTCATCATCGGATAAAGGCGTGCGTCGCGGCAGCCCTCGCCGCTGGTGCGCGCGCCATCTTCATCCATCCAGACCCACTCCACGCCCGGCGGCGCGGTTTCCCGCAGGCTGCGCTGCGGCACGGCGGCCATCACCTGGCCCCATACCGGCAAGGCGGCGCTGCTGCCCGCCACGCCAGCAGGCTGGTTGTCGTCGCGGCCCACCCAGACTACGGCCAGATGATTACCGCTGAACCCGGCAAACCAGGCATCGCGATAACCGTCGCTGGTACCGGTCTTGCCCGCCACGGTGATGTCCGGTGGCAACACGCCAAGCAACCCGCGCCCGGTGCCTTCGCGCATCACCTGGATCATCGCCCATTGGGTCAGGAAGGTCGCCTCCTGATCCAGCACCGCTTCGGCCGACACCGGGTAACGCGCTACCGGCTCGCCGCTCAGATCCAGCACGTCCGTGATACTGCGTAGCGGCGTGCGGAAACCGCCCGTGGCCAGCGGCTGATACATCACCGCCACCTCGAAGGGGCTCAGTTCCAGACTGCCCAGCAGAATACTCGGGAAGGCGGGAATGTTGCGCTGCACGCCCATCCGCCGCAGGGTCATGATCACCTTGTCCAGACCCAGTTCCATGCCCAGGCTGGCCGTGGCCTGGTTGCGCGACAACGACAGCGCATCCAGCATCGGGATCTCGCCCATGGATTCGTTATCGAAATTCTTCGGTGCCCAGACCTGACCGCGCGTCAGCGGGACCTCGAAGGGCTCGTCCTTCACCAGCGATGCCAGATGGTAACGGCGAGGCTGCTCCAGTGCGGTAAGCACCACCGCCGGCTTGGCCAGCGAACCGATCGGTCGCACCGCATCCAGGGCGCGATTGAAACCTGTGCTGCGTGCACGCCGGTCACCGACCACCGCCAGCACGTCGCCCTGATCCGGCGCGGTCATCACCACGGCGCCGGTCAGTTGATGGGCCGCACCGGGGTCGCGCTGTTCCAGCGTCCGGGCCAGGGCATCCTCGGCGGCCAACTGCGCCAGCACGTCGAGGGTCGAGTGAATGTTGAGGCCATCACTGGCCAGCACGGCCGGGGGATAATCCCGCGCCAGCTGGCGACGCACCAGATCGATAAACGCCGGGAAGGCATACAGCGCACCGCCGCCCCGTGGCACCACTTCCAGATCGCGGGCCAGCGCGCGTTGCAGCGCGGTGTCGCTGATCACGCCTTCCGCCTGCGCCACGCGCAACACCAGGTCACGACGCTCACGGGCGCGCTCGGGACGCCGTCGCGGATCATACAGACCGGGCCCCTTGAGCATCCCGACCAGCAGCGCCAGATGATGCGGCTCCAGTTCCTGCAAGGGTCGGCCAAAATAGAACTGCGCCGCCAGCCCCATACCGTGGATAGCGCGGGCGCCGTCCTGACCCAGATAGACCTCGTTGAGGTAGGTTTCCAGAATCTGGTTTTTCTCGTAATGCAGCTCCAGCAATAGCGCCATCGGCAGCTCGAGCAGCTTGCGGCTCAGGGTGCGGTCCCGGCTGAGCCAGAAATTCTTGACCAACTGCTGGGTCAGGGTGCTGCCGCCCTGACGCACACCGCCAGCCCGCAGGTTGGCCAGGGCGGCACGACTCAGGCCACGCAGGGAAATGCCGTGATGTTCATAGAAGGCCCGATCTTCCACCGCCAGCAGCATGGCCACCAGCGCGGGGGGCGTCTCGTTGAGCCGCACCAGAATACGGTCCTGGCTGTGTCCGGGATGAATACTGCCGATCTGCAGGGGCTCCAGCCGGGCCACTGGCAAGGCGCCGCCGTCCGCCCGCGCCAGACCGGCCACACGACCATCACTGATGCGCAGACGCAAGCGCCGGGCGGGCTCGCCGCCATCGCTGTCACGGAATCCTCGCGTGTGCAGCAGCAGACTCTGTCCGTCCCGGCTCCAGGACCCGGGCGTCGGCGCGCCAGCCTCCTCGCGGTAACGCATCAGGCTGAGCAGACGCTCCATCTGGCTGCTGTCGAGCACCTGGCCGTTGTACAGCTCCACAGGCCGGGCAAAGACCCGGGCAGGCAACTGCCACTGATGGCTATCGAAACGGCTGCGCACAAAGGCATCGAGCCAGGCCAGACCGACCAGCATCAGGACCAGACAGACTGCAGACGCCTTGAGTAACAGGCTGCGGGAGATAAAACGTGCAGGAGCTTTTTTTGGCATGGCGCGCAGTATAGAGCAATTCAGCGGACGATTTGGCAACAGACAGCCCCAACCCCATAATGGTTCGCTTTTCAGGTCACCGGAGTGCCCAGAATGAGTCATCAGTACGATGTGTACGCCATCGGCAACGCCCTGGTGGATACCGAAATCGAGGTCAGCGATGCCTTCCTGGCCCGCATGGAGATCGGCAAGGGCATGATGACCCTGGTGGACAAGCCCCGGCAGCAGACGCTGCTTGAAGCATTGCAAGGCGAGGCCGAACCGCACAAGCAGACCTGCGGTGGCTCTGCCGCCAACACCATCATTGCCACCCGCTACTTTGGCGGGCGCACCTTCTACACCTGCCGGGTCGCCAATGACAACACCGGCGCGCTGTTCGTGGAGGCCCTGACGGCGGCCGGCGTCGACACCAACATGCGCGGCCCACGCCGCGACGGCATCAGCGGCACCTGCCTGGTCATGATTACCGACGATGCCGAACGCACCATGAACACCTTTCTCGGCATTTCCGAAACCGTGGATGAGACGGACCTGGACATCGAGGCGCTGCGTGCCTCGCGCTACGCGTACATCGAAGGCTATCTGGTCACGTCGCCCTCGGCGCGCGCCGCCAGCATTCGCCTGCGCGAGCTGGCCCGCGAGCACGGTGTCCAGGTGGCCCTGACCTTTTCAGACCCGGCCATGGTGCGCTTCTTCCGCGACGGCCTGCTCGAGATGATCGGTGACGGCGTGGATCTGTTGTTCTGCAATGAAGACGAAGCCCGCGACTTTACCGGCACCGACAGCGCCGAAGCCGCGCTGGAGGCCCTCAAGGCCCATGCCCGTCAGGTGGTCATGACCCGCGGCGCGCGCGGCGCCATGGCCTGGGACGGCGAGCAGCTGCATCATATCGATGGCGTCCCGGTCAAGGCCGTGGACACCAACGGCGCTGGCGACATGTTCGCAGGTGCCTTTCTGTACGGCATTACCCACGACCATGACTTCGCCACCGCCGGTCGCCTGGCCAGCGCCGCAGCCGCCCGGGTAGTCAGCGATTTCGGCCCGCGCCTGTCACCCGAAGCACATCTGGCCGTGCGCCAGGACGTGCTGGGCGCATAAAGGAGCACACCATGCATTACCTGTGTACCCAACAGGAGGTGCCGGAGGGCGAAGCCCGCGGCTTCGAGTTCGGCCCGAAATCCGTGGTCGCGGTGCGTCGTGACGGCCAGCTTTACACCTATCTGAACTGGTGCCCGCATCTGGGCATCGAACTGAACTTCATGCCCGATGAATTTCTCGACATGGACAAGCAGTTCCTGACCTGCGTCAACCATGGCGCCCTGTTCGAGATCGAGACCGGCCAGTGTCTGTCCGGTCCCTGCGAGGGCCAACCCCTGACCGCCCTGCGGCATGAAGTGCGCGGCGAGGAAGTTTGGGTCGAATTGAAGGACCCGCCTGTATGAGCCAGCCAACATGATCTCAACACACCCGTTCGACGCGCTGAGTCCGGATCTGTTGCTGGATGCCGTGGAAAGCGTGGGCTACCAGTGCGATGGCCGGGTGCTGGCCCTCAACAGCTATGAAAACCGTGTTTTCCAGATTGGTCTGGAAGACGACACGCCGGTGATTGCCAAGTTCTATCGACCGGCCCGCTGGACCGACGAGCAGATTCTCGAAGAACACGCCTTCTGCTTCGATGCCGTGGAACATGAATTGCCCGTGGTGCCACCGCTCCGTGATGCACAGGGCGACAGCCTGCACCAGCATGCGGGCTTCCGCTTCGCCCTGTATCCACGCCGGGGCGGGCATGCTCCGGAGCTGGACAATCTGGACAACCTGCTGGTGATGGGCCGCTTCCTCGGCCGTCTGCACAATGTGGGCGCCATCCGCCCCTTCGCGCATCGCCCTACCCTCAGCAGCCAGGAATTCGGCCATGAGGCCGTCGCCACCTGCACCCCTTTCGTCACCGCCGACCTGCGCCCGGCCTGGGACAGCCTGACCCGCGACCTGCTGCAGGTCGTGGACGAGCGCATCAGCGCCGTACCGAACGTGACGCTGTTGCGCGTGCATGGCGATTGCCATAGCGGCAACCTGTTGTGGCGCGACAATGCACCCCATTTTATCGATCTGGACGACGCCCGTATGGCCCCCGCCATCCAGGATATCTGGATGCTCCTGTCCGGTGACCGTCATCGCCAGAGCCAGCAGCTCACGGACATCATTGAGGGCTATCGCGAGTTCCGCGATTTCAGCCCGGTCGAACTACATCTGGTGGAACCCCTGCGCACCCTGCGCATGCTGCACTTCAGTGCCTGGATCGCACGGCGCTGGGATGACCCCGCCTTCCCGCGCGCCTTCCCCTGGTTCGACAGCCCGCGTTACTGGGGCGAACGCATCCTCGACCTGCGCAACCAGCTGGCGGAACTGAACGAGGCGCCCCTGCAGTTGCTTTGAGCCGGGGAAATGCCTTTTCGCACAGGATATTGGAATATGGTTGCGAATTGCGCAAAATAGAGGCGTCGGGCATCGCACGCCTTCCAGGCTCAGACCAAACCACCCGCGCCCTGCCGCGCCAGAGAAGTGTGGTATGTCTGCTGCGATTCATCAGGGACGCCCGGCGCGCCCGCGCGGGCTGGCCGTTGCGGGGGGACTGACCATGGAGCCTGACTATGCAACGCAACCCTCAGCGCACATCCACCCTGTGTGCCGAACACAACTTCCAGCGTGACCCCCAAGGGCGTCATCTGACCCTGCGACCTGTTACCCGGCAGGAGTTGATCGACTACGCCGCCACCCTGCTCTGCAGTGATCTGCTTGACCGCCCCGCCGTGAAAAGCTCACAGGACGCCATGAGCTTTCTGCGCATGCGCCTGTGCCACGAGGAGCGCGAACTGTTTGGCACCCTGTTCCTGGACCACAAGCATCGGGCAATCACCTTCGAGGTGCTGTTCATGGGCACGCTGGATTTCACTGCCGTCCACCCGCGCGAGATCGCCCGGCGCGCACTGGTGCTGAATGCGGCGTCAGTCATCCTGGCGCACAACCATCCCTCCGGTGACCCGGAGCCGAGTGACAGCGATCTGAAGATGACCCGTCGTATCCGCGATGCCCTGGCACTGGTGGACGTGCATGTGCTGGACCATGTCGTGCTGGGCCATCTCGGCAACGTCAGCATGGCGGACCGTGGATTGCTGTAACGGCTCAGAGCACCCTCAAAGCAATACTGGCACCGGCGCCGCCAGGCGAAAGGCCTGCGGACTGATGTCCGTGCGCCAGGCCAGGATCTCGACACCGACTGACGCCGCCTCACGCAACAGGCGGCCATAGGCCGGATCGATCTCATCGGCCGGGGCCACCTCGCGGGCGCCGGTATGCTGCACACAGAAAAGAAGCACCGCGCGCCGCCCAGTGGTCACCACCTCCATCAGGGTGCGCAGATGCTTCTGGCCGCGCAGTGTCACGGCGTCGGGAAAGGTTATCAGGCCGTGGTCCGGATCATCCGGACCCGGCCCCAGGGTGACATTCTTGACCTCGACAAAGGTGTGCGGCGTGGCGCCGCCCAGCGCCAGATCAAAGCGGCTGTCGGCAAAACGCACCTCACGGCGCAGCCCTTCCGGGCGCAGCTCCGGCACCTGGCCAGCGAGAACGGCCTCAGCCACCAGCGCATTGGTGCGGCTGGTGTTCACCCCGGCCCAGTGACCATGCGCCACCTGCACCGCCTCCAGGGTGTGACGATACTTCCGTTTCGGATTGCCGCTGTCGGAATACAGCACCGCCGCCCCCTCTGGCGTGCAGTGCTTCATTGAGCCGGTATTCGGACAATGCAGCGTCAGCGGCTCGCCCTCGGCCGTCAGGATATCGGCCATGAAGCGCTTGTAACGGCGCAGCAGGCGACCCTGCTGCAACGGGGGATCGAAGTGCATGTCAGGCCACCCCGACAAACCGGGCGATGCGCGCCAGCGCCTCGTCAAGGCGCGCCTCATCGCAGGTGTACGCCACACGCAGGAAGTGGCGCGGCCCGTGGGCGCTGCCAAAATCGAGCCCCGGCGTCAGCGCCACATGCGCCTCGGCCAGCAGCCGCTCGCAAAAGGCAAAACTGTCGTCGGTCAGTGCCGAGGCATCCAGGTAAAGGTAAAAGGCACCTCGCGGCGCCCCGGCGATACGGAAGCCCAGCGACGGCAGACGCGCCAGCAGCAAGCGGCGGCGGCCATCGAGCACCTCGCGACGGCGCACCAGCTCAGCCTGGGTTTCCGGTAAAAATGCGGCCAGCGCAGCATGTTGTGCCAGTGTTGGCGGTGCCAGAAAGAAATTCTGCGCCATGCGTTCGATATCCGCGACGCGGTCCTGCGGCGCCACCAGCCACCCCAGCCGCCAACCGGTCATACCGAAATACTTGCTGAAGCTGTTGATCACCCAGGCCTCCGGCGCCACCGACAGCGCACTGAAACAGGGCGCGTCATAGACCAGCCCCTGGTAGATCTCGTCCATGATCAGCGCACCCTGGCGTGCGGCCACTTCCCCGGCCAGGGCCGCCACCGTCTCCTGTGACAGCACATTGCCCGTGGGATTGTCCGGGGAAGCCAGCAGCGCCGCCCGCGTGGACGCTTGCCAGGCCGCCGCCAGTTGGCCGGGGACCAACTGCCAGTTTTGTGCCGGGTCCAGCAGTACCGGCTGCGGCACACCGTTCACCAGTTCCACGAAATGGCGGTTGCAGGGGTATCCGGGATCGGTGACCAGCACGCCATCGCCGGGATCGATCAACGCCGCCAGCACCAGTTGCAGCGCCCCGGAGGCGCCGGGCGTCAGCACGATACGGCCGGGGTCCACACGAACCTGAAAACGCGCCAGATAAAAGGCGGCGATGGCCTCCCGTAACGCGGGCAGGCCCGCCGCCGGGGTGTAATGTGTGAGGCCTGCCGCCAGCGCACGCTGACCCGCCTCGATCACCGGGGCGGGCGAAGGAAAGTCCGGCTCGCCCACCCCCAGGTGAATCACATCCTTGCCCGCACGCCCCAGCGCTTCAGCCTGAGCCACCAGGCTCATGACATGGAAGGGGGCGATGCGGTCGCAGCGCGCAGCGCGTGGCAGCTTTGTTTGGGTCATTGATGTTCCCATTCATGGAAGTAAGGCTATAATCGCGCCCGCGTCGGGGGTGACAAGCCCCCCGGCGCAGGGTTATCGTCGGGGATTGTTCCCAGCGCCAGTGCCAGAGGATGCGGCGCACCGGGGTGCCAGACCGACGGCGAGCCTTGCGACAGGCAATGCGGCAGTATAGCAGAGACCTTCGCAGCAGCCGCCTGACCGCCCCCACACTTACAGTGAGCAGCGAGTATGTTAAGGGAGTTAATCAGGATGGCCACGCGCAAGAAGAAAGCCCCGGCGAAGCCTGCAGCAAAGAAAGCCACCAGCAAGAAGCCGGTGGCCGCCAGCAAACCGGCTGACAAGACCGCCGCGAAAAATACGGCCAAGACGCCTGATAAAAAGACGCCAGCTAAAAAGACGCCCGCTAAAAAGGCTCCGGCCAAAAAGGCGCCTGCCAAAAAAGCCGCTGTGAAAAAAGCAGCCGCCCCCGCCAAGGCGACGACAAAGAAAAAAGCACCGGCCAAAAAAGCTGCCGCACCCAAGGCTGCCGTCAAGAAAACGCCCGCCACGAAGACGCCCGCCAAAAAAGCCGCTGCAAAAAAGGCCCCGGTGAAAAAAGCGCCCGCGAAAAAAACGTCTGTCAGCAAGGCAGCCACCAGCAAGCCGGCTGCCCGGAAACAACCCGCCGCAACCGTGAAAACCGCCAGCAAGCCCAAGGCCGCCGCCAGCAAGGCGCCTGCCAGCAAGGCTGCGGTCAAGCGCACAGTGGCACGCAAGGTCGAGGCTGCCACCCAGCCGAAACCTGCCAGCAAGCCTGCCGCAAAAAAAGCCGCCGCGAAGAAGGCCAGCACGGCCCGTCGCGCGACGTCTCCGGCCACGCCTGCTGCGAAGAAACCGTTACCGCCCAAGCGTCCGGCGCAATCTGCCGCCGCTCAGGCAGGCATGAATGCAAACGACCACGCCAGGAAGGCTCGCGCGGCTCAGGGAAGCGCCCACAAGGCCCCGTCAACCCCTTCTCAGGTGTCGCAGAACGTGAAAGACCCGATGGATATCGCACCACCGAAACCCGGCCACCTTATTTTCGGCTTCGCCCCTTATGTGCCCGCCAAAGGCGAGGAGTACATGAGCGAAGCCCAGTACGAACACTTCCGCAAGATCCTGCTCGCCTGGCGTCAGGAACTCATGGAAGAAGCCGACCGCACCATGCACCACCTGCAGGATGAAGCGTCCAACCTGCCTGATCCTGCTGACCGCGCCACCCAGGAAGAAGAGTTCGCCCTGGAGCTGCGCACCCGTGATCGCGAGCGCAAGCTGCTGAAGAAAATCGAGAAGGCCCTCGACAAGATCGACACCGGCGACTACGGCTACTGCGAGGCCTGCGGTGTAGAGGTCGGCATCCGCCGACTGGAAGCACGGCCGACCGCCGAGATGTGCATCGATTGCAAGGAACTGGCGGAAATCAAGGAAAAGCAGATGGCAGGCTAACGCCGGGTAGCCCCGGCGTCTTGCGTTGCGGCAACCGGAGCGCATGACCCATGGCGCCAGACTACCGCGGCCGTTTTGCCCCCACCCCGTCCGGGCCGCTGCACAGCGGCTCGCTGCTGACAGCCGTGGCCAGTTATCTGGACGCCCGGCAGGCCGGGGGCACCTGGCTGCTGCGCATCGAAGACCTCGATCCGCCGCGGGAAATTCCCGGCGCGGCGGACATCATTCTGCGCCAGCTCGAAGACCATGGCCTGGCCTGGGACGGCCCCGTGCAGTATCAGAGCCAGCGCCAGGCCGCTTACGCTGCCGCCCTGGATCAACTGCATGCGCAAGGCATGGCCTTCTATTGCACGCTGTCGCGACGCCAGCTTGCCGAACGCGGCGGCCACCACCCCGGCCCCGCTGTCGCCACCTCACCGGGCCCGAACCGGGCTGTGCGTCTGGCGGTGCCGGAAACCACCCTGCACTTTGACGATCTGCTGCAGGGACCACAGCAATCCCGCCTGTCGACGGAAGACGGCGCCTTCGTTATTCGCCGCCGCGATGGCTTCTATGCGTATCAACTGGCCTGCGCGCTGGATGATGCCGACAGCGGCATCACCCATGTCCTGCGCGGCATCGACCTGCTGGAGTCCACCTTCCGCCAGCTCTGGGTGCTGGATTGCCTGAGTCGCCCACGACCGCAGTACGGTCACCTGCCCGTGCTGGTGGACGCCAGCGGCGAGAAGCTGTCCAAATCTGCGGGCGCGGCGGCGCTGGGTAACGACCACCGGGACAATCTGTTCCGCCTCCTCAGCCTGCTTGGCCTGGCGCCGCCTCCGCCCCTGCGCCACGAGCGCTGCGACGCGCAACTGGCCTGGGCCACCACGCACTGGCAACGCAACGCCCTGGCCGGACACCGTGCGTTGCGCGATTGAGCGCACAACCTGCTACCATCAGCAGACCCGACCAGACCCCGGATACCATGTACGCTGACCGTCTGCTGATCATATTCATTGTCGGCGCTTATCTGCTCTCTCCCGCCATCATCGAATGGTGGAGTGATGGCGGGCGCGCCTGGTACCGGCCCTACATGATGTGGCTGCTGCTCATCGCGCTGTGCTACTGGATCAGCCGAGGCCGCGACGACGGCCGCGGCCGGGACCGCTCCTGACATGTTCAGTTTTACCCAGGTCTTTCTGGTTGCCGCGGGCTATCTGCTGTTCCTGTTTCTGGTGGCCTGGATCACCGACCGGGGCAAGCTGCCCGCACGACTGGTGCGACACCCTGCCGTCTATGTCTTCTCGCTTGGCGTCTATGCCAGCGCCTGGGCCATTTATGGCAGCGTCGGTTACGCCTACCACTACGGCTATAACTTCCTCGCCTACTTTCTCGGCATCTCCGGCGTCTTCATGCTGGCGCCGATCCTGCTCGCGCCCATCCTGCGGCTGACCAGCGCCCACCAGCTCAGCTCGCTCGCCGACCTGTTCGCATTCCGCTACCGCAGCCGCACGGCGGGGGCCATGACCACACTGATGATGCTGGCCGGGATGCTGCCGCTGCTGGCCCTGCAGATCAAAGCGGTGGCCGAATCGATCCAGATTCTTACCGGCGAGAGCGATCCCGGCGGGCTCGCCTTCTGGTTCTGCCTGCTGATCACGCTGTTTGCCATTCTGTTCGGCGCCCGCCACGCCACGGCCCGCGAAAAGCACGAAGGGCTGGTGGTGGCCATCGCCATGGAATCGCTGATCAAGGTCGTCGCCTTTGCGCTGCTGGCCATACTGGCGCTGTACAACGTGTTCGACGGCCCGGCCGGGCTGAACACCTGGCTGACTGACAACCCGGACGCGCTGGCGCGCCTCTACTACCCCCTGCAGGACGGCACCTGGCACTCGATGATCCTGGCGTTTTTCGTCTCGGCCGTGGTCATGCCGCACATGTTTCATATGGCGTTCAGCGAGAACCTGAACCCGCGCGCCCTGATGACCGCCAGCTGGGGCCTGCCGCTGTTGCTGCTGGTGATGGCCCTGTGCATCCCGATCATCCTGTGGGCCGCGGCCGCCGCCCGGGTCGATGGCCTGCCGGATTACTACGCCCTCACTGTGGGCAGCCTCAGCGGCGGCCACGGGGCCATGCTGGCCTATATCGCCGGCCTGGCGGGCGCCAGCGGCATGCTGATTGTTGCCACCCTGGCGCTGTCTTCCATGACCCTGAACCATCTGGTGCTGCCCGCGCGTACCCGGCCGCTCGACGAACGCCTGTACCGCTGGTTGCTGTGGGCACGGCGCCTGCTGATCGCGGGCATCCTGACCCTGGCCTATGTGTTCTACGCCATCGCCGGCGACCACCACACACTGACCGAACTGGCCGTGCTGTCGTTTGTCGCCACCTTGCAATTCGTCCCCGGGCTGATCGGCGCCCTGTTCTGGCCGGGCGGCAACCGTATCGGCCTGTTTGCCGGGCTGCTCACCGGTTTCAGCCTGTGGGTGCTGGCGCTGCTGGTGCCCATGGTGGTACCGCACTGGCAGCCCGGCCTGCTGTTCGATCTGCTGGGCATCAGCCATCAGTCCACCGCGCACCAGTGGCACCACGTGGCCATCGCGTCCGTGGTCGCCAACGGCCTGATCTTCGCTCTGTTCTCGCTGCTCACACCGACCAGTCAGGCGGAACGCAGCGCCGCCGACACCTGCACCGTGGACAGCCTGCGGCGGCCGTTCCGCTGGGAGCTGGAAACCGAAACGGCCGACGACTTCATCGAGGCGCTGGGCGGCCCCCTCGGCCCGGTCACCGCCGAGCGCGAGGTGCAACTGGCACTGCGCGACCTCAATCTGACCCGCAGTGAAAGCCGCCCCTATGCCCTGCGGCGGCTGCGCGACCAGCTGGAAACCAACCTGTCCGGGCTGCTCGGCCCGTCCGTGGCACAACGTATTATTGATGAACATCTGCCCTACAAGCCGCAGGCCGAGCACGAATCCAGCGAAGATATCCAGTTCATCGAATCGCGTCTGGAGCTGTACCGCGACCGCATGTCCGGGTTGGCTGCCGAACTGGACAGCCTGCGACGGTTCCACCGCCAGACACTGCTGGAGCTGCCCATGGGCGTGGTCTCCCTGGGCGCCGACGGCGAAATCATCGGCTGGAATCTGGCCATGGAACAGCTCACCGGCATCAATGCCCAGCGCACCATCGGCGCCCGCGTCAAGACACTGCCACGCCCCTGGAGCACCGTGTTCAGCGATTTCGCCCAGGGCGAGGCCGCGCGCCAGCCCCAGGTCGAAGCCTCCTGGCGTGGCGAAACCCGCTGGCTGAGCCTGCACAAGTCGGAAGTCGCCGGCACCTTGCCGGGCGAACGCGCCGGTGGCCAGGTTATCGTCGTGGAGGACATCACCGACCTGCGTGCGCTCGAAGCCCAGCTCACCCACAGCGAACGCCTCGCCTCCATCGGTCGTCTGGCCGCAGGTGTAGCGCATGAAATCGGCAACCCGGTCACCGCCATTGCCTGCCTGGCGCAGAACCTCGAGCACCCGGCCAGCGAGGACGAGATCACTCAGGCCGCCCGTCAGATCATGGAGCAGACCCGGCGCATCAACCGTATCGTGGAGTCGCTGGTGACCTTCAGCCACAGCGGCGGCGTCGCGGCCGTGGTGCAGGGGCCGGTGTCCTTGCGTGACACGGTGGCCGAGGCGATCAGCCTGTTACAGATGGACCCGGACCACCGCCAGCAACGCTTTATCAACGACTGCGATGGCGATCATCTGGTACGCGGTGACAGCCAGCGGCTGTTGCAGGTGTTCGTCAATCTGCTGTCCAATGCTGCAGACGCTACCGACGACAACGACCCGATCACGGTGCGCAGTGAGGCGCAGGAAGAACGCCTGGAAGTTACCGTTGAAGATCACGGGCACGGCATTGCCGCAGAGTTGATGCATTCTCTGTTTGAACCATTCGTCACCAGCAAGCCCGCCGGGCGCGGCACAGGCCTTGGCCTGGCGCTGGTGTACAGTATTATTGAGGATCATTTCGGCAGCATTCGCGCCGAAAGCCCGGTCAGCGACGGGCGCGGTACCCGCTTTGTCATCACATTGCCTGGTTATTGGTGAACACCATGAGTCATATCCTGATCGTCGAGGATGAACCGGTCATCCGTGGTGCCCTGCGCAAGCTGCTGGAGCGCCACGAGCACAAGGTGGTGGAAGCCGCCTCGGCAGAGGATGCCTTCGAGCACCCGTTGCAGCAGTTCGACCTGATCATCAGCGACCTGCGCCTGCCCGGGGCCAGCGGCACCGAGGTCATCAGCCGCGCCGCCGGGACACCGGTACTGATCATGACCAGCTACGCCAGCCTGCGCTCCGCCGTGGACGCCATGCGGCTGGGTGCCGTGGACTACATCGCCAAGCCCTTCGATCACGATGAAATGGTGCTGGCCGTCAACCGGGTACTCAAGGAAAGCAAGCTGCAGCGTCACAACCGGGCCCTGCGCGCCGATGTCGCGCGCAGCTACCCGACCAGCGAGATGCTTGGCGAATGCGCCCCCATGCGCGAACTGTTCCGGCGCCTGGACAAGGTCGCCCCCACCGACACCAGCGTGCTGATTCTCGGTGAGGCCGGCACCGGCAAGGAACAACTCGCACGGCAACTGCACGAGCGCAGCCTGCGCAGCGACGGCCCGCTGGTCACCCTCAATTGCGCCGCCATCCCCGGACCGCAACTGGAAGCCGAACTGTTCGGCCATGAAGACGACGCCCTGCCCGGCGCCGGCCCCGCCCAACCGGGGCTGATCGAGAACGCCCACGGCGGCAGCCTGTTTCTGGACGATATCAACGAACTGCCCATGGATGTTCAGGCACGCCTGCTGCGGCTGTTGCAGGACGGCGAGACCACCCGCGTCGGCGGCGTCGGCAGCCGCCCTGTGGACGTGCGCGTGATCGCTGCGGCCCCGCGCCCCCTGGACAACGAGGTGGCCGCCGGTCGTTTCCGCAAGGATCTTTATTACCGTCTGAACGTCCTGCAACTGGAGCTGCCGCCGCTGCGCCAGCGCGGCGACGATATCAGTCTGCTGGCCCACGCCCTGCTGTCGAAGCTGTGCGAGCGGCACAACAGCCCGCCGCTGCAGTTCACCCCGGACGCCCTGGTGGCCATGGTCCGGCACAACTGGCCGGGCAACGTGCGCGAACTGGAAAACGCCATCGAGCGTGCGGTGATTCTGGTGGACGGCCCCGAGATCACCCCGGAATTGCTGGCCATCAGCCACAGCGCCATACCGGCGGAAGCCGCCGCCAATGTGGTGCGGCGCCCCTTTGAGGACCCGCAGGAGGACCTGTCGCTGGAGGACTACTTCACCCGTTTCGTGCTGGAGAACCAGGACGCCATGACCGAAACCGAACTGGCGCAGAAGCTGGGCATCAGCCGCAAGTGTCTGTGGGAGCGTCGCCAGCGGCTCGGCATACCCCGCCGACGGAGCAGTGCAGGCGGCTGAAAAAAGGCTTTACTCGAGCCTCGCAGAGTGATGTCACTTTGGAATCATGTGAATCTGTTACCGTCCTACACACTGTCGTAACACCACAACGACACACTTTTCCGGTGAACAAACTGTTCACCGGAAAAAATATCGCAACACGCTGATTTTTAAGGATTTATCAAAGTCTTGCAAAGGAAGGGGCGTGAATGCAGGATGAACTCACGCCAGCAAACAACAATAACAGCGGCGTCAGAGGCTCAAATAAAGAATAACAATTCCAAGAGCCAATGCAGTGCTTGTCATGACCGGACTGTCGTGACTACAAGGCAGAAAACAAAACAAACAATAACAATAACAGAATCAGCGCAATTACGAGGGACCACAGGACACTGTGGTCCCTTTTTCATTTGTATACCTGCCCTGTTTGAGCCGCTCCGGTTGGGCAGCGCCGCCAATCCGGGTTAAGATTGCGCGCTTCGTAAACTGCAACTCACAGGCCTGTCTATAGTGCTGCGCAAGATCCCGGCTTTCCTGAACCGCCTCATCGGGCGCGACAACGGTGCAACCATGCGCCTGCCGGAGCCCGTGATCATCCCCCGTGACCAGCATCCGATCTCGCGCAAGCAGATCAGCCGTGCTGCGCTGAACGTGCTCTACGGCCTGCATGACGCCGGTTTCGAGGCCTTCCTGGTGGGCGGCTGCCTGCGTGACCTGCTCACCGGCATCCAGCCCAAGGACTTCGACGTGGTCACCAATGCCACGCCGGAGGAAATCGAACGCACCTTCCGCCGCGCCCGCATCATTGGCCGCCGCTTCCGCCTGGTGCATGTGCGCTTCGGGCCCGAGGTCATTGAAGTGGCGACCTTCCGCGCCCTGGGCGAGGCCGACGAGAGCGACGACGACCGGCGCCACAGCCATGACGGCCAGATCCTGCGCGACAACGTCTATGGCAGCATCGAGGAAGATGCCCTGCGGCGCGACTTCACCGTCAATGCGCTCTACTACAACATTGCCGACTTCGCCCTGTACGACTTCGCTGGCAGCATGGACGACATCAAGGCGCGCCGCCTGCGCCTGATGGGCGACCCGGCGACCCGCTACCGCGAAGACCCGGTGCGCATGATCCGCGCTGTGCGCTTTGCCGCCAAGCTGGATTTCGATATCGATCCGGCGACAGAAGCCCCGCTCTACGAACTGGCGCCGCTGATGGGGCAGGTGCCCCCCGCACGCCTGTTCGACGAGATGCTCAAGCTGTTTCTCAGTGGCCAGGCCCAGGACACGCTGAAGCTGCTGCAGGAATACGGACTGTTCGACGCCCTGTTCCCGGCCACCGCCGAGGTGATGACCGACAGCGACCAGCGTCTGCTGGAAGCCGCCATGCGCAATACCGACCGGCGCCTGGCCCAGGACAAGCCCGTCACCCCGGCGTTCCTGTTTGCCGTGCTGCTGTGGCCGGCATTGCGCGCCCGCCAGGCCATGCACCTGGACAACGGCATGGCCCCCGCCGTGGCCCTGAACAAGGCCGCCGGGCAGGTGATTGCCGAGCAGGTCAGCCAGATTGCCATCCCGCGGCGTTTCTCGTCCGTGGTGCGCGAAATCTGGGATCTGCAACCACGCCTGCCACGCCGCCATGGCAACCGCGCCGGTCAACTGGTCACGCATCCGCGCTTCCGTGCCGCCTACGACTTCCTGCTGCTGCGCGAAGAAGCGGGCGAGATCGCCCCCGGCGTTGGCCAGTGGTGGACCGATTACCAGGAGGCCGACGAAGACGCCCGCGAGGACATGGTTCGCGCCCTGGGCAAGGCGGCGCCGAGCAGCGGCGGCGAAGGCAGTGGCCGCAAGCGCCGCCGTCGGCGGCGGCGAGGCGGGGGCGGCAGCGGCGGCGCCGGATGATCCGCACCTGCATTGGTCTGGGCAGCAATCTGGACCAGCCCGCCGCGCAGCTGCATCAGGCCATAGGCGCCCTGGCACACCTGCCGCACAGCCACCTGGTGGCCTGCTCCCCGCTGTACCTGACCACCCCGGTGGGCCCCCAGGACCAGCCTGACTTCATCAATGCGGTCGCCCTGCTCGACACCACGCTGGCGCCGCTGGACCTGCTGGGCGCCCTCCAGGCGCTGGAGCAACAGGCCGGGCGGGTGCGCCACCGCCACTGGGGCGAACGCACGCTGGACCTGGACCTGCTGCTCTACGGCGACCAGCATATCGATCTGCCACGCCTGCGCGTACCACACCCGGAAATGACCCGCCGCGCCTTTGTACTGGTGCCTCTGCACGCGGTGTGGCCGGATCTGGTGCTGCCGGACGGCACCCCGCTGGCGAGCCTGCGCGCGCAATGCGATGATGCCGGAGTCTGGTTGTACGAGCCGGGTAGCAAGACAGACACCTCAGGGGGCTGAAGTATGCTGAACGAACGGGTACAGACCCTGCGCGATGCCGGGCGCCTGCCACGGTTCATCGCGGTGGAAGGCCCCATCGGGGTGGGCAAGACCACCCTGGCGCGGCGTCTGGCAGAGACCTTCAACTACGAAGTGCTGCTGGAACAGGCCGACGACAACCCGTTCCTGGAGCGTTTCTATCGCGAGCCGCGCCGCTACGCCCTGCAGACCGAGCTGTTCTTCCTGTTCCAGCGGGCCGAGCAGTTGCGTGACCTGAAGCAGAACAGCCTGTTCGAACAGGTGCGGGTCAGCGACTTCCTGATCGACAAGAACGAGCTGTTTGCCGAAGTCACGCTGGACGACGATGAGTTCGGTCTGTACCGCAATGTGCATCGCCACCTGACCCTGGATGCCCCGCGCCCGGATCTGGTGATCTACCTGCAAGCCCCCACGCCGGTGCTGCTGCAACGCATCGGCAAACGCGGGCTGGCCCACGAACGCACCATTGATGCCGACTACCTGGACCGCCTCAACAACGCCTACGCGCGCTTCTTTCACTTCTACGATGATGCCCCGCTGCTGATCATCAATGCGGCGGACATCGACTTTGCCGGTGACGACAACGACTACCAGCAACTGGTCTCCTATCTGCTGGACATCGGCAAGGGCCGCCACTACTTTAACCCCCGCCCGCTGGCGGGCTGATCCCTCACCGACACGCAGGATGACACCATGAGCGTCACGATCCGCACTGTGCAGCAATGCAAGGCCGAGGGCCGCAAGTTTTCCGTGCTGACCGCCTACGACGCCTGCTTCGCGCGACTGATCAGCGAAGCCGGTATTGATGTGATGCTGGTGGGCGATTCGCTGGGCATGGTGCTGCAGGGGCATGACAGCACCCTGCCGGTCACCGTCGCTGACATCGCCTACCACACCCGCTGCGTGGCCAGCGGCAACCAGGGCAGCCTGCTGATGGCCGATATGCCGTTCATGGGTGCCGCCTCACTGCAGGACGCCCTGGATAACGCCCGCACCCTGATGCAGGCCGGGGCCCAGATCATCAAGCTGGAAGGTGCAGGCTGGCTGGCCGAAACGATCACCGTGCTCAAGCGCAACGGCGTGCCCGTGTGCGCGCATCTGGGCCTGACCCCGCAAGCGGTGAATGCCTTTGGCGGCTACCGGGTACAGGGCCGGGGCGATGCAGCACAGCAACTGATCGACGATGCGGTGGCATTGGAAGCCGCTGGCGCCGACATGTTGCTGCTGGAGTGCGTGCCCCGCGCCACCACCCTGAAGCTGCTGGAGGCAGTCAGCGTGCCGGTGATCGGCATCGGCGCCGCTCCGGAGTGCGATGGCCAGGTACTGGTGGTGCACGACATGCTCGGCATCACCCACGGCAAGACCGCCCGCTTCGTAAAAAACTTCATGGCCGGGGCCGACAGCATCCAGGCGGCCCTGCGCGCCTACGACGCGGCCATCAAGGATGGCAGCTTCCCTGCCCCGGAGCACTGTTTCAGCTGATGCAGACACTCAATACCATTGCCGATACCCGCCAGCAGGTGCGCACCTGGCAGGCACAGGGCCTGACCGTGGGCTTCGTGCCGACCATGGGCAACCTGCACGCCGGGCATATTCGCCTGATCACCGAAGCCCGCCAGCACGCCGACCGGGTGGTGGCCAGCGTGTTCGTCAATCCGACCCAGTTCGGCCCCAACGAAGACTTCGACGCCTACCCGCGCACCCTGGCCGCCGATCAGGCCAAACTGGCCGCCGCAGGCACCGACCTGCTGTTTGCGCCGCCGGTAGACGAGATGTATCCCGAGACCACCCTGACCTGGGTAGACGTTGATCACCTGGGCGATCACCTGTGCGGCGCCAGCCGCCCCGGGCATTTTCGCGGCGTCAGCACGGTGGTCAGCAAGCTGTTCAATATCGTCACCCCGGATATCGCCTGCTTCGGCGAGAAGGACTTCCAGCAACTGGCGGTGATCCGACGAATGGTACGCGACCTGTGCTTCGGCGTGCGCATCATCGGCGTGCCCACCGAGCGGGAAGCCGACGGCCTGGCGATGAGCTCACGCAATGGTTATCTGAGCCAGGAGGAGCGCGCCCTGGCGCCGCAAGTGTATGCTCACTTGCAGCAGGCCCGGCAGGCCATCGAGGCGGGCGAAAGCGACTACCCGGCGCTGCAACAACGGCTCTCCGCCAGCCTGGGCAGCCTCGGCTTCCGGGTGGATTACCTGACCGTGGTCAACGCGGAAACCGTCTCGCCGGCGACCCCGCAGGACACGGATTTGCGCGTCGCGGTGGCCGCCAGACTGGGCCAGACCCGATTGATAGACAATATCCCGGTCACAATTGTGCGTGACTGACCGTTCAGGCATACTGGCGCGCCATTTTCGGCACTGACCCCCGATCGGACACACTGGCACGGGATCTGCGCACAGATCCGGTACTGTACTGTCCAACGGTTGTGCCTGACGGTAACGGGTGCTAAAAAGGGCCCGCATTACAGCGCAGGCACCCCGTCGGGGTAGCGCAGAGAGGTAGAGTCATGCAGTGCACTATGCTGAAAGCCAAGCTGCACCAGGCGCGCGTAACACACGCGGAACTGGAGTATGAAGGTTCCTGTGCCATTGATGGCACCCTGCTCGATATGGCAGGCATTCTGGAGTACGAACAGATCCAGATCTACAACGTGGACAATGGCGAACGTTTCACTACCTACGCCATTCGCGCCGAGGAAGGCTCGAAAATGATTTCCGTCAACGGCGCCGCTGCCCACAAGGCGCAGCCCGGTGACCGCGTGATTATCTGCGCCTATGCGAATTACAGCAGCGCAGAACTGATCAACTTCAAGCCCCGGCTGATCTACCTGGCCGACGGCAATGATGTCAAAGGCAGCAGCGACGCGATTCCGGTTCAGGTCGCCTGATCCCGCCGCCCTCACGCTGTTTGCAAGGCCCCTCCCCGGAGGGGCTTTTTTGTGGCCTCCTGATGGCCGCTTCGACCAAAGTGGGCTTTACCCTGCCTGCCAATTCGTCAATAGTGACTCCCATACTGAATTCGAACAAAACAGATTCGAGGAGACCACTGATGTCGGAAGTGAAGCGCTATCCGGTACCCGAGGATTTCAAGCGCGATGCGTTGATGGACAAGGCGAAATATGACGCCTGGTACCAGGCCTCCATCGCCGACCCGGAGACCTTCTGGGCCGAACGCGCTCACGAAACGCTGGACTGGTTCAGCCCCTGGGACAAGGTCAGTGAGTGGGATTTCAATGCCGGCCAGGCCGCCTGGTTTGTCGGCGGCAAGCTCAATGTCTGCCATAACTGTGTTGACCGCCACCTGGACAGCCGGGGCGACCAGACCGCCATCATCTGGGAAGGTGACGAACCCGACCAGAGCCGCCATATCAGCTACCGTGAACTGCACGAAGAAGTCTCGAAGCTGGCCAATGTGCTGAAGCAGCGCGGCGTGAAAAAAGGCGACCGGGTATGCATCTACATGCCGATGATTCCCGAAGCCACCTACGCCATGCTCGCCTGCGCCCGCATCGGCGCCGTGCATTCCGTGGTGTTCGGCGGCTTTTCGCCGGAAGCCCTCAAGGACCGCATTCAGGACGCCGAAGCCAGCGCCGTAATCACCGCCGATGAAGGCGTGCGCGGCGGCCGTGCCGTGCCCCTGAAAGCCAACGCCGACAAGGCGCTGGCCCAGTGCGACAGCGTCCACACCTGCCTGGTGGTCCGCCGCACCGGCAGTGACGTGGCTTGGGACGCGCAGCGCGATGTCTGGTACCACGAGGCCGTGCCCGCCGCCAGCAGCGACTGCCCGGCAGAACCCATGGACGCGGAAGACCCGCTGTTCATCCTCTACACCTCCGGCTCCACCGGCAAACCCAAGGGCGTGATGCACACCACCGCCGGTTATCTGCTCGGCGCCGCCCTGACGCATCGTTATGTGTTCGACTACAAAGACGGTGACATCTACTGGTGCACCGCCGACGTGGGCTGGGTCACCGGCCACAGCTATATCGTCTACGGACCGCTGGCCAACGGCGCCACCACGCTGGTGTTCGAGGGCGTGCCGACCTACCCGGATGCGTCACGGTTCTGGCAGGTGGTGGACAAGCACAAGGTGAACATCTTCTACACCGCCCCCACCGCCATCCGCGCCCTGATGGGCCTGGGCGATGCGCCGGTGAAAAAGACCGACCGCAGCAGCCTGCGTCTGCTCGGCACCGTGGGTGAGCCGATCAACCCGGAAGCCTGGGAGTGGTACCACCGCGTGGTGGGCGACGACCGCTGCCCGATCGTCGACACCTGGTGGCAGACGGAAACCGGCGCCATCATGATTGCTCCGATTCCGGGTGCCATCGACACCAAACCGGGCTCCGCCACCCTGCCGTTCTTCGGTGTCGAACCGGCCCTGGTGGATGCCGACGGCAAGGAACTGGAGGGCGCCGCCTCCGGCAACCTGATTATCAAGTCCTCCTGGCCCAGCCAGATCCGTACCGTGTACGGCGATCACCAGCGCATGGTGGACACCTATTTTTCGGCCTACAAGAACGCCTACTTCACCGGGGATGGCGCACGCCGCGACGAAGACGGTTACTACTGGATCACCGGCCGCGTGGATGACGTGCTGAATATTTCCGGGCACCGCCTGGGCACCGCCGAAATCGAATCGGCACTGGTGCTGCACCCGGCCATCGCCGAGGCCGCCGTGGTGGGCTACCCGCACGATGTCAAAGGTCAGGGGATCTACGCCTATGTGAACCTGATGGCAGGGCATGAAGGCAGTGACGAACTCACGGCAGAACTGCGCCACTTCGTGGCCCAGGAAATCGGAGCCATCGCCAAGCCGGACATGATCCACTTTGCCCCCGGCCTGCCGAAGACCCGTTCCGGCAAGATCATGCGCCGCATCCTGCGCAAGATCGCCACCAACGAGCTGGACAACCTGGGCGATACGTCGACCCTGGCCGACCCCTCCGTGGTCGATCAACTGATCGACACCCGCCTCAACCGCTAGACAGCAAACCGGCACTCCGCAGGCTGGGCCCCGCCCAGCCTGCGGGCCGGCGGGTTAATCGCAGGTCAGGGTGGTGACCTGGCGGCCCATCTGCCCTGTGTAACTGAGACGGTGGTAACCTTCTCCCTGCCGCGCCGCACCCTGACCGGGGTAATGTGCCGGGTCGCTGAACACAATGCGGCCATCGCGGCTGCGCGCATGAAAATAGGCGGCTGACCCCCGCGTGGTAAAGGCGGTGCGCACCGCGCCGGGCGGCACCTCGATCAGGCCATTGCCCTCACTCCAGCCGCCCGCGTCCCGCTCATAAAACACCGCCACCAGCAGCGTTTGATTGCACTGGTTCTCGAACATCTGCTGGACACGCACCAGATCATCCGACAGGGCCACCTGCACGAACATGTCCTCCGGCGGTGCCTGATTGGTGGTAATGGCCAACAGATCCCTGAACACATCCTGGCGCAGGCGCGTCGCGAAATTCACCATCAGACGCTCGCTCTCGGCCGACACCACGCCGTAAATATAGTGACGGTCAAATTCCGGATTGTAGATGAACAAGGGGCTGCCGCTCTGGCCGCGCATGATGTCGCAATCCATGACATAGCGATTCGGCGTTTCTGCCGCCACGCTGCAATCTTCCACGCCCCACATTTCGCCGTAATCCCGGTCGCCGGGGTAGCCATAGGTCGCCGCCCGGTCACTGCGATCCTCCTGGTAATCGGAAAAGAAATGAAAGCCCGACCAGCCAAAGCGATCACCGGCATGCTGCCCGTCAAAAGGCCGCAGGCGCACCAGCGCCACATCATGGTCAATCAGAAACGTTGAAATGCCCGCCCCCGGGCTCCGGTTCCAGAAATAGGTGTTCAGCACGTATACCCGATCTGCCGTGTAGCGCGGTGTGTTGCCGATGGCCATTCCCGTGCGGCGCGGCACGAAGGTGAGCGCATCCACCATGTCGTAGCCGACAAACACGCAATGGGCCGCCGTGAGCACATAATTGCGCGCCACCAGGGCGCCCGAGCAGGTGGTCACACCCTCCTTGCCCTCCACCAGACCTTCGAGGTGCCCGACCACCCGCGCGTCGATCCCGTCAAACCGGGTGATCCGGCGCCGGTCATCCTGACCAATGATGACCCGGTCGCGCACCCCGTCCTCCTCCGCGTGCGGCGCCTGCCAGGGCTCGACCGGCGCGCCATCGTCCAGCAGCCGCTGACCCGATTGGCAGGCCACCAGCAGCGCCGCCAGCACGACCGTTACCATTCCCTTGTATCCCCGTTTCATCGTCCACCTCGTTGTGTCGTTCCCGATATCCAATTCTCCGCCGGAACCTGCGGCAGGTCGAGCGGTCTGTGTGAACCAGCGACGGCCAGACACGGGTTGAGACGGACAGGCCCCCGCCGATGAACAGGCACTGCTATAATGGCCGCCCGCACCCACCCACCGCCTCAGGAGTACCCGGTGAAAAGCCTGGCCCACCAGGAGCAAGCCACCCTCAAACTGTCGATCGGCGCCACGCTGGTGGTCGCCACACTGGGCATCCTGCTGGGGTTGCTCTCCGGTTCGCAGTCGATCCTGTTCGATGGCATGTTCTCCACCATTGATGCCGGTATGTCCGCCGTGGCCTTGCTGGTGACCCGCCTGCTGGCCCGCGAGGGCAGCCGCCGTTTCCAGTACGGTTACTGGCACATGGAGCCGCTGGTCGCCGCACTGAATGGCGCCATCCTGACGCTGTTATGCGTGTATGCCTTTTTCAACGCCGTGCGAGGCCTGCTGGACGGCGGCCGCGTGCTGGATTTCGACATCGCCATCGGCTATGCCGTGATCGTCTGCCTGGTGTGCTTCGTCATGGCGCTCTACGAACACCGGGTGAACCGTCGCGTGGCCTCGGAATTCCTGCGCATCGATACCCAGAGCTGGCTGATGTCCGGCCTGATCACCCTGGCCCTGCTGCTGGCGTTTATCGGCGCGCTGTTCATGCAGGGCACGGATATCGAGCATCTGGTGCCCTATATCGACTCGGCCCTGCTGGTGCTGCTCACGATCTGCTTCCTGCCGGTGCCCATCGGCATTGTTCGTCGCGCCATGAGCGAGGTACTGATTGTGGCGCCGAGTCACCTGGACCTGGAGGTCCGCGCGGCCATGGATGCGGTGATGAAACGCGACGGCCTGATCACCTACTACAGCCATGTGGCCAAGACCGGCCGCGTTTATTTCGTGGACATTCATATCCTGACGCGCGGCGATTTCGGTGTGAACGAGGGCGTGAAAGCCCTGGATGACGTGCGCAGCGAGATCAGCCGCCGCCTGACCGTACCCCATGAACAGCGCTGGTTTACCATCGCCTTTACCGCCAACCCGGAGTGGGCCTGATGCCTGATATTGTCGTCATGTTCTTTGTGCTCGGCCTGGTGGCCGGGCTGTCGCGTTCCGACCTGAGTATCCCCAAGGCCGCCTACGACACCCTGAGCCTGCTGCTGATGCTGACCATCGGCCTCAAGGGCGGCATGGCCCTGCACGGCAACCTGAGCTGGGTGCTGGTGCCGCAACTGCTTGGCGTGGTGGCACTGGGGCTGCTGCTGCCCCTGATCCTGTTTCCGCTACTGCGCCACGTGGTGAAGCTGGACCTGGCCAACGCCGCCAGCCTGACCGCCCATTACGGGTCGGTGAGCGCCGGCACCTTTGCGGTGGCCGTGGCCTTCGCCGAGACGAATGCGCTGACCATGACGGGTGAGGTCACGCTGTATCTGGTGCTGCTGGAGCTGCCCGCCATCATCATGGCCATGATGCTGTATCGCCGCTTCGCCGGGGCAGGCGCCCTGCATCAGGGCCATTCCCTGTGGCGCGAGGCGTTTACCAACCAGAGCGTGATCCTGCTGATCGGCGGTGTGGTGATCGGCTGGATGTACGGGCCGCAGGAAGGGGCCATGGTCACCAACCTGTTCACCAATGCCTTCATGGCGGTGCTGGCGCTGTTTCTGCTGGAGATGGGACTGGTGGCCTCGATGACGCTGTCGCGCTTGTCGAAAGATCACCTGCGGCTGGTGGCGTTCGCCCTGATCGCGCCCCCCTTGCTGGCGATCCCCGGCATCCTGATGGGGCATCTGCTGGGCCTGCCCGAAGGCTCGATCCTGATCCTGGCAGCGCTGACCGCCAGCGCCTCCTATATTGCCGCCCCCACTGCAGTGCGCGGCACCATTCCCCAGGCAGATATCGGCCTGGCCATGCTCGCCGCCCTGGGCGTGACCTTCCCGTTCAATGTGATCGTCGGCATTCCGCTGTATCACCAACTGATCCAGTGGCTGTAGCGATGGTCTGCAAGGCGGGCATCAGGCGAGCAGCAGGGCCAGCGCGACGGTGAGCAGGATCAGGGCCGCGAGGCGATTGAGCCAGCGGCCAGTGGTGGTGCCCAGCAGGCGGCCCGCCTGGGCAGCTGCGGCGGCGTAGAGCAGTTTAACGCCGCCAACGGCCAGCAGCGCGATCAGCGAGACCCACAGGGCATCGGACCAGGACAGGGCGTCCAGATCGAGGAAGGCGGGAAAAAAACCGAAATAGAACAGCAGCGCTTTCTGATCACCCAGGGTAATGAACAGCCCGGCGCTGAAACTCGCCCATCGGGACGCGGGCTCGACCGACACCGGCGCCGAGGTGCTTGCGCCTGCGGCACGCCAGAGCGACCAGGCCAGCCACGACAGGTACAGCGCGCCCGCCAGCCGCACCAGCCACATCCACTCCCCCAGCGCACCGGCCAGGGCAGCCAGGCCGAAGATCGCCAGCAGGATGAACAGGATATCGCCGAGTACAATGCCCAGCGCGGCGGCGGCGCCATGCAGAAACCCATGACTGGCCGCACGCGCTGTGACCGCCAGCACGCTGACGCTGGGCAGCGCCGCCAGCACCAGCATGGCCCCGAACAGGGCCAGCAGCGATGCCAGGGGTAAGGCCTCAGTCATGCTGGGCACTGCTCATGTGGACAAGCCTGTCTCGGCGGCGGAACGCACGAGTATTCCAGCCGCCGGAATAAAACGCCAGATCAGTCCTCGCCGGTCTCGAACAACGGCCCGAACAGGCCTTCCAGGAACAACAGCAGGTTTTCCAGCATATCCATACGGCCCGTGTCTTCGGCGACATAGCTGCGCTGCTCACCGTCGATCAGGTTAATCAGCAGACCGGTATCCAGGGTACCGGGGTGCAGCGTGGCCACCAGCAGATCATCCGCGCCGTAGAGATAGCCCGCCAGGCCGCCCACGGTAACGGTCAACGCCGTCTCCATGCTGTCCGGCTGGCTGATATGCAGGCCTTGCTCATCGCTGGTGAAACGGTATTCCCGGGGGCCTGCATCAGGATCAAGGATGCGCAGCTCGGCCGTGCCCTCACCGGCCAGCAGGGTGGTGTCGATGCTGCCGAACAGGTCTTCCAGGTCAATGTCCGGCCATTCGCCTTCTTCACCATCCAGCATGGCGCTGAGGTAATCGCCCAACGCTTGCAGCAGCGGTGTGTAGCCTTCCAGGCTGGCACCGAGGCGCACTTCCATGGGTGGCAGGCCGAGGCGTTCGGTGCCGTAGTTGATCGCGATGCTGAAGGGGTCGCCGACGATCAGCGAGAAGCCCTGCTCGCCCGACAAGGAGTAAAGCGTTTCTCCCGACGGCGTTTCGCGGCTGCCGCTGTCCAGCGCCAGAATCAGCAGCGGCGCGTCTTCGTTCTGTGTCAGCACGCGGCGGTTGAAGTGCAGCAGGCTGTCCAGACCGGCGAAGCTGTAGCTGCCCACAGCGGCATCGGTGCTGGCGATGCTGCCACTGCCTGACAGGCTGATCTCCACCGACAAATCGGCCGCCAGATCATCCAGCAAGGGGTTGAGCAGGGCTTCGTTACCGAACTGGGTATTGCTCAGCGCCTGGAAGCCACTCAGATCATTATCAGTGATATCCAGATCCAGGCGGATATCCAGCGTAGTAAGCGCCGTACCACTGCTCAGCGTGCCCGCGATGGTGATGGGCATCTGTCCCTGACGGAGCAAGTCGCGGATGTCTTCGGCACTGACCTGCAGATTGACCTCATGGCCATCACGGCTACCTTGAACGCGCAGATAGCCACCGGTCCAGAAGCCCAGCGACGAGCTGGTCCGGATCAGGGTGGCATAGGGCGGATCGACATCGCAGGAGGTGATGCCGTTCTTGCGCTCCGGCACGCAGATGGCCGCGTCGATGGCGAAGCCCAGCACCTCGGCCAGCAGGCCCACCAGGGCGGCCGTGTCATCACGGGAGGCTTCATCACGATAGAGCCAGCCCAGCCCACGCAGCTCGGCATCAATGCCTTCCGCAGCGGCCTGCGCCAGCGCCCGGTAGTGATCGTAATCGTCCAGCGGCGTCCGGGCGCTGGCCAGCGCGGTGCTGTCATGGCGGCCGCTGCCGGTGACGCTGGTCACCAGCGCATTTTCCCAGGGCAGCAGCAGATCCGGGAGCGCATCAGCCACACTGGCAGGCACGACATCGGTGCCCAGCGCCACCGCGAGATCCGAGGCGGCCGCCACCAGGCTTTCAAAACCCGGCAGCGACAAGGTGACGTCATCCAGTTCAGCCAGCCACTCGCTCGGGTCCAGGCCATAGTCGGCCAGCAGATCGGCCAGTTCGTCGATGTCGGGGGCCACAGCCGGCACCAGCATCTGCCCGCCCAGCAGTGCAAACATCTGCCCGGCGCCGTCCAGCACCGCAGGCCGGGGCAAGGCTTCCTCGGCCGCCAACCCGCTCAGGGCCGCCGCAAACAGCGCCTGTCGCAGCGCCTGCGGGCTGGCCCCGCCGGTCTGTTCCGTGTCGCTCAGATCCAGCGGTGTCTGAAACGCAAAATCGCTGTCCAGATCCAGCAACAGCGCCACCCGGGCCAACGCCAGCTCGGCCCCCGCATTGCTGACACCGCGCGGCAGCGCCTGCGCCCAGTGGGCGGCCAGATGCGTCAGCGGGGTAATCGCCAGGGTGGTGTCCTCATTGAGCAGATCCCCCGGCACGATGGCGCTGAGCGTCAGCCCCTCCGGCAACGGCAGATCATCACCGAATACTGTGCTGCCGCACCCGGCCGGCAGTTCACAGCGCAGCGTGGAGCCGCTGTCGCCGCTGACCACAATGCGTACCGGGCCAGTCTGGGCCGGCATATCCAGCGCAAAGTAGCCGTCGTCATCGGTGCTGGTGAGGTCCAGCTGCACCCAGTCAGCACCGTCCCAGCCACTGACCATCACCAGACCATTGCCAATCACGCCACCAGCAGCACGGGCGGCCCCTGCGGGCTCTGGATCATCGCCCGGGTCGCCGTCACCCGGGTCTCCATCGCCTGGATCACCATCGCCCGGGTCTCCATCACCTGGATCGCCGTCACCGGGATCACCATCACCGGGTGGCTCCTCCACCGGCGTGGAACTCCCCCCTCCGGAACCACCGCCGCAGGCAGTCAGAACCAGAGCCAGGGAAAGCAGAAGCAGGCGCAGCAGGGCGGTCATGGGGCACTCCCGTCTTGTTGTTATTGTCGGTTTGGTCAAACAGGCACGCATCATCGGCAGCCGCTGACAAGGCGACAACTCCCCCGCCATGAAATGACAAGGGATTGGCGGGAATCGGCAAAATGACTCAGACAGGTGGCTGACACCCCCTGTGATGCGGCGCACAGCGCCGCGCCGGTTGCAGCCCCTGCGCGCGCACCGGATACTGACCGGGCATTCATCGACCGGGAGATCGCATGCGCATCAGTGAAGAAGAACGGCAGCTCCGTGTGGACCTGGCCGCCGCCTACCGGCTGGTCGCCCTGCACGGCTGGGATGATCTGATCTTTACCCATCTGTCGGCACGCATTCCCGGCAAGGACCACCACTTCCTGATCAATCCCTACGGCATGCTGTTCGAGGAAATCACCGCCTCCAGCCTGGTGCGCGTAGACCAGGACGGCAACAAGCTCAATGACGACGACTTCGATATCAACCCGGCGGGCTTCACCATCCATAGCGCGATTCATGCCGTGCGGGACGACGCCACCTGCGTGATGCACACCCACACGGTGGCAGGCGTGGCCGTGTCCGCGCAGCAGGACGGCCTGCTGCCGCTGTCGCAACAGAGCCTGTTCCCGCTGGCCAGCCTGGCCTACCACGACTATGAAGGCGTGGCCCTGCGCGAAGACGAAAAGGCGCGTCTGCAAGCGGATCTGGGGGACGCGAATTTCATGATACTGCGCAATCACGGCCTGCTGACTGTGGGCAGCACCATTGCCGATGCCTTCCTGGGCATGTTCATTCTGCAACGCGCCTGCGAAATCCAGATCGGCGCCCTGTCCGGCAATCGCCCCCTGACGCCCATCGACGACCGCATTGTCAGCACCATTCGCGAGCAGGCCCAGCAAGTGACCAAAGGCATGGGCGGCATGCTGGCCTGGCCCGGCCTGCTGCGCAAACTGGACCGGCTTGATCCCGGCTTTCGCGATTAAGCGCGCCGCCGCTTAACGGCAGAAACGCATACCCCGCGTGCCGAAATGAAAATGATCGGCATGCGGGGCGTTGTAATCCGGCCCCAGCACCGTACCGAAATAATCACACGCCGCCTCATGTGCCTCGCGCAGAAAACGTGACTCACGCCGATCGCCGTCCCACCCGTCCAGCACGGTAATCCGCCGCCCATCGCGCAACTCGAACGCCGCCACATCCAGCGCCGACGCCGTGGCATGCTCGCTGCGCCGCGCGTTTTCGCGGTGGTAGATATTGCGGCAGGAAAACGCCCCCATATGCGTGACGCCCACCACCGGCTGCCCCAGCCGACGCTGCGCAATCGGCTGCAAGGCCTGCTGCTCGTACATCACCCACGCCACCGCCAGCGGACAGTTCAGCGTAAACGGCGCATTGAAGGCCACACTGGTGTGGTGCAGGCGAATGACATTGGTGAGCGGGCAACTTTCCACGGGCGTGTAGTCCTCCAGCGGCAGGAAGTGCAGCTGACCTTCCGGCACCTGCTCCAGAATCGCATGGCACTGGGCCGCTGGGGCATGCTTCAACCGACGCAGCTTGTTGCGCGTCACCGGCGTCATGGCATGCTCCACCGCCAGTGGCGCCCAGGGGTTCCAGGCCGGTGGCAACATGCGCCAGGGGCGTATGGACAACACGACGATCAGCATCACCAGCAACAGCAGCAGTGCGCCGACGATCAGGCGTTGGGGCCAGGTGAGGTGGTGGCGCGGGAATCTGTGCAAGGGGCATCTCGAAGCGGGTCTCTCTATCCAGAGACCCGCGTCATACGGTTCCGTTCCGGAGCCGGACCGGATTGATCGTAGGCCAGACCGGGATTTTCCCATAAAATGCCCGACGACCATCAGCTCAGGAGCAGGATCCCCATGGGGCGCGCCTACCAGAACCGCAAAGATGCCATGGCCAAGACCTCGGACATGAAAGCCCGGGTCTACAGCCGCTATGGCCGGGAAATCTATGTCTGCGCGAAAAACGGCGGGCCGGACCCTTCTGCCAACCTGGCCCTGCGCGGCCTGATCGAGCGGGCCAAGAAGGACCAGGTGCCGGGGCATGTGATCGACAAGGCGCTCGACAAGGCCAAGGGCGGAGCCGGCGAAGACTACTCACCCGCGCGTTACGAGGGGTATGGCCCCGGCGGCTGTATGGCACTGATCGAATGCCTGACGGATAACCCGAACCGCACCTTCGGTGATGTGCGTAACGCCTTCACCAAGGCCAAGTGCAAGATCGGCACCCAGGGCACCGTCAGTCATATGTTCGACCATGTGGCGATCTTCGTGTTCGCCCATGAGGATGAAGATGCGGTGCTTGAAGCCCTGCTGGATGCCGAAGTCGATGTCACCGATATCGAAAACGAGGACGGCACACTCACCGTCTTCGCGCCCCACACCGCCTATGCCAAAGCGCGCCAGGCACTGGTGAATGCCGTAGGCGATATCGATTTCCAGGTGGACGATGTCCAGTTCATCCCGCAAAGCATGACCACGCTCAGCAACCCGGACGACCAGCAGCTGTTCGATAAATTCATGGCCATGCTGAACGACCTGGACGACGTGCAGAACGTGTACCACAACGTGGCGCTGGATTAGCGGTTTCGGGTTGGCTCAGGCTGCCGGCTGAAGATGCCCACAATCGGCGTGCCGTGGGCGCGCATGACCGGCTCGATCTCCCGGTGCAGAGCGTGGTATCGGTAAAACGGCACCCGGGGAAACAGGTGATGAATGGAGTGCAGGTTCTGCCCCAGCCAGAACCATTCCAGCGGCTTCATCCAGACCGGCATGATGAGGCTGTTGGTATTGCGGTAGCGCGCGGGGTCCTGATAGGGAATATGCGGGCGATAGGCAAACCAGTAGCCGGTAAAAAAGCCACCCAGCAAATAGCCCAGCAGCACCACGAGCCATGCGCCCTGCTGGCCCGCCAGCAGCACAAAGGCCGCCCGCCATCCCAGTGACACCGTCAACTCAAGGCCATAGACAGTGCGCTCTTTCAGCGAGGCCGTGTGCCAGTGGTGCGTGACAAAAAAACTGTTCTGTACCCAGATGAATTTCACGATCGTCACCAGCGCCTGCCACGGCCCCTTGCCCATCCCGCTCACCACATAGTCCGGGTCCTTGTCCGGCTGATTGGTATAACGATGATGGGTGAAGTGCTCATGGCGGTGAGAGGCGTAGGGCACGGCGATAAGCGGCGCCACCAGGAAACCGCACAGGTCATTCAGCCACTTCAGTTTTTCGTTGCTGCCGTGGATATTGCCGTGGGCCGCCTCGTGGAGCGGCGTATAGGAGAAATAGGTCAGCACCCCCACCAGCAGCACCGCCACCCATACCGGTAATACGCCCTGGGCGAACAGCACCAGCGTCGCAACAAAGGCGGCCACCACCCCGACCGCCATGAACGCGGTGGGCCAGCACACCTGCCCCATATGCCGCTTCGCGGCCGCAATGGCCTGTTTGTTCAGTACCGCAAGCTCTTCCGACATGACGCGCCGTCCCGGCTGGAGTGACAGGGTATCAATCTAGTCCCCCCCCCACCCCCCGGACAGGGCTGTTGTGGCCAGCCGCACAGCATTTATGGCCAACCCCCGGGTGCACATCGCTCGCCGTCCTGAGCCATGGTCGCGGCGCAGACTGCGGGGTAGACTGCGATGCATGCCGAACGCCGACACCCTTCTCCATCCTGTCGCCATTGCCCAGGTAATGGTCAACTTTGCTGCCCAACTGGGCGCAGACCGTGACACCTGTCTGCTGGGTACCGGCCTCACCGAATCGGCCCTGCTGGACAGCGACACGCTGGTCACCCGCGCCCAGGAGATGCGGCTGATCGAGAACCTGATACTGGCCCTGCCCGACGAACCCGCCCTGGGTTTCCGGCTCGGGCTGCAATACAGCCTGTCCAACTTCGGCCTCTGGGGGTTTGCCCTGCGCACCAGCCGGACCTTGCGCGAAGCCGCACACCGCGCCCTGCGCTACCTGCCCCTCAGCACCGCCTATTGCCAGATCACCCCGATTGACGAGGCCGGCGGCTTCGGCGTGACCATGGACCCGGACACCATCCCCTCACACCTGCGCCAGTTTCTGCTGGAACGGGATATGGCCACCGGCTTCAACCTGCTCAACGAACTCAGCCTGGCGGGCAAGCTGGTGGTCACGCTGGCCTTCCGGGGGCCGCCGCAGGATTACGCCGACCATATCGCGCAGGCTTGCGCGATCACACCGACCTACCACAGCCCCAACAACGCCATCATGGTGCAAAGCGACGACGCCGACCGCCCCTTGCCCACCTACGACGCGCAACTGGTGCGCATGCTCGACGATCAATGTCGGCTGCGCCTGCAACGCCTGCAAACTGCCAGCCTGGGAGATCAGGTACGTCAGCAACTGCACGGCCCACTGGGTCTGGTCGCCTCCCTGGACGAGATCGCCCGGGCACTGGCGCTGTCGCCCCGCAGCCTGCGCCGCAAACTGGATCAGGAAGGCACCCGCTTTCGGGCGCTGGTAGAGGATGAGCGCCGTCAGATTGCCCTGCAGTTTCTGCGCAGCAGCGAGATGAAGCTGGACGAACTCGCCATTCATCTTGGCTACACCGATACCGCCAGCTTCACCCGCGCCTTCCGGCGCTGGATGGGCTGCTCGCCCGGAGAGTATCGGCAGCGACAGAGCGATGAAGGCTAGCCGATACGCCCCGGGCCTGTGCATGCCTAGAAGAAGGTATCCAGCCAGCCCGCGGCCTCATTGGCCATGGGCGCACCCAGACTGTCTTCACCGTTCACCAGATAATCGACACATTGGGTCGGATCGTTGCTGTTGGCCTCGAAATCAGCGCCATCCGGCGTGCTGATCTGGAACACCGCATTGAAGTGCTCGTCGCACGGCATCGCCCCATGATTCGGCGCCATGCGGAATTTGCCCAGATCCGGGTGGAACGCCTGATAGTCCCAGGCCTGATCGCGGGCCGAATCCGCGTACAGCACGCGCAGCACCTCATCGGCCCCGAACGCCGGATCAATATCCCAGGCCGAAGCCAACAGGTCATCACGGGCGATCATGGCGCCGTCCAGCGTAAACGGCAGCGCGCCGCCATCACCCCAGTCCACACTCAGATCGTCGATAACGGTGTCCCACTCCGTGGGCATCGGCAGCGCCGACGGGGGCCGCGCCGTCCAGGTGACAGTGCCATTGAGCACATAAGGCCCCGGGTGCGACAGCGTGATGTCCTTGATGCAGTAGTCATCAAAGGTCACCGAACCGGATTGCAGCGTGATATCTCCCGGCGGCGGGTCGCCGTCCTGCCCCGTACAGGGCTCACTCTGACTGAAAGCATCCTCGCCTTGCCCAGCACCGATCACGTCATCGCCCGCCACGCGATTGATCTCGGCCATCAGCACCCGCGAGACCTCCGCCATATAGGCCGTGTCCGCCGCTTTCCAGACGTCGCTGTCGCCGACGCCGGCCTGATAATCAATCGTCGCCCAGGCCTCTGGCCCCGTGTAGCTGCCGCTGAATTCGCCCAGCAGCGCTTCCGCATGGCGAATGGGATCACCGCCCCCGCCACCACCGTTCCCGCCGCCAGAGCTGCCGCCGCAGCCCGTGATGGCAATAAGCGCGCCCAGCGCCAAGGCTCCCCGATACGTGTTCATGATGGTCTCCCTGTTGCAGTGCCGGGCCTGTGGCCCGGACATGGGTGTGAAGACCACCGTAAAGGGGGGATGTGGGGAGGGGCTATGACCCGGATGGGGTAGCCCGTTTATGGGAGGGAGTGATTCAAGTGCTCACAGCACACCCAATGCCTTCAGACTTGCCTTGCTTAACTCAATACGTTTTCCTGCGTCAGACACCTGATGAATATCCATGTTCATCGCGAAGGTGAACAGCTTGCCGTCCTTCTCGACCCAGCCCACCCACCAGCCTACTCCTGGCCCAGGAGCGTTCTCCCAGCCCGTCTTGCCGTAGAGGCTCCAGCCATCACCCTGCTCCAGAAGGAGAATATCACGCACAGCAGACTGCACTTCAGTGGGTACGGGAAGCTGGTCCCGAACAAGACGCGACAGGAACCCGGCCTGCTCGATGGCGCTGATTTCAAGGGGGCCGTCCAGCCAGAACCTGTCGACGCGCGAGCCGATCTCATTGTTACCAAAATCCAGGCTGGCGACATGGTCCCGCATTCTTTCCATACCGATACGTCTTGCCAGCCCCTGGTATACAGGAACATTGGAGAGGGTGATGGCCTCCCTCAACGGCATGTCTCGTTCCCACGATTCGAAGGTTTGTGGCTGTCCGCCGTAGGGCAGCACCTCGTCCACACTCTGAACCGCTCCAACCGCAAGCCCGATGACGCTATTGGGAATCTTGAAGGTGGAGGCCGGGACGAAGCGCTTTTCAGCTCTAGATCTGTTGTAGCCTGACAGCTTTCCTGTGCTGGTATCCAGCAGCACAAAGGTGCCTGCAACATCCGCCTCCAGGAACAAACGCTCGACGTCTGCATTGTCTGTCCACGCCGACGAACAACCGGCAAGCACCACGACCACAAGCCATGCAGCGAGCATACCTCGCAAAACGGTTACATTGACTCTCATTACTGGATACCGATAGTTGGCACGCACGAATTTATCGCTTTCTTCAAACAGAAAAGTCTCCGCCACTTCATTGCCTCTGGCGCCAACTACCCGGCCGTCGCCGATGGTGGAAGCAAGACAGAATGATGATTTCATCATCCTGCTGAATATACACCAATGAAAAGGGAAACTTCCTGAGCAAAACATGCCGAAAGCGCTTTGCTATGTATGGATGCGCCGCAGGCATCTCTATAATCGCATCAAGCGCTTGCTCAACGGAAAGACCAAGAACGTCACCGAGACCAGGCAGCCGAACTTCATACCATTCCCTGGCATCCATCATCTCCTGCTCCGCCTCCTTGCGGATGGATATCTTCATCAGCTATCCCTGAATAATTTTTTCCGGACCTCGTCCCAGGAGGCCGCATCTTCAGGTGCCACCTGGTGCGCTTTCCAGCGCCGCTCGAACTCTGCGACATCCACTTCACCGACACCCAGCTGCATTGGCGCGTCCTCGGCAATGGTGTCCCAGATCGCTTCAACCAACTGGATGCGCTCCATCAGTGGCAGCTTACGGATCGTATCTACAATATTGTCGTTCATGTGCCCTCCAAAGGGGATGCACTGCTCATGAGAACAGCATAGCGCCACATTCCGGCTCTGTCAGCCCACATCAGTTGCTCCTCGAGTCCGGGCGACTGTGCCGCCGTTCCCAAAGAATATGCCATGCCTCATAGAAGGCGTATGCCGCCAAGTAGAGCACTGAAGACACTGTGATTCCGGCGCGGCCCCATTTTGATGCGAATCATTATTCGCCTTTATTCCTGTTCACATCACTCAGCCTGTCAATGATCTGGTCCCGGGAAAGCCTCTCCACCTCCACGACCTTCCATTGCGATGCAGCACCGGACGTCACACGGACATCCCCTTCGGGAAGCCCGAGCACTCTTGAAAGAAGCCTTTCCGCCTCGCGATTGGCCTTTCCCTTTTCAGGTGGCGCGGCCACCCGGACCCTGAGGGCGTCGCCCATCCAGCCAGCGATTTCAGTCCTGGATGCGCCAGGAACAACTTTGATATTCAGCTTCGTCAAGGCCCGGCCTTACTGATTTTTCTTTACAAACTCGGATTTGAGCTTCATGGGTCCTATGCCGTCTATCTTGCAATCAATATCGTGATCGCCTTCAACCAGCCGGATATTTTTCACCTTTGTTCCCACCTTGACGACCAGTGAAGTGCCCTTGATCTTCAAATCCCGGATCACCGTAACAGCGTCACCGTCGCTAAGCAGGTTACCGTTTGAATCCTTGACCACGAGCGCATCGTCGTCATGAGCAAGCTCACTCCCATTCCATTCATACCCACATTCGGGACAAACCCACATGCCCCTGTCTTCATAGGCGAAGCCAGAGCTGCATTTCGGGCAATCTGGATGCTCACTCATTAATAGATCCTCTTTTTATTTAATGGCTGACGCAGTGAGTCAGCGAACTGCCGAACCGGCGCAATGGGGAGGGACCGTGGAACAATTGCAGGGGCGAATCTGTCTTTAGCTAGACGCGCACGCTTCAGCCTGCTGCTGATTCATCCTTGACCTCTTAACTTCATAAGGCAGGAGCAGATTTTCCGCGAAGCAAGCCGGCGACGGAAATATCTTCGTCAAGAGAGGGCCAATGAATACCTTGCCCACCACCGATCAGCTGAAACTCGGCTCGCTGAGACGGTGTCGCCGCAGCAAGACGTGGGAACCAGCTCAGCGGCACGGACAATGTGCGGCCGTCGGCAAGTGATACCAGCAAAGCATCATCGGTGCATCGAACGACGGTGGCCTGCGGAGCAGGCACTTCATGCGCCAAAGAATTCATCCCATGCCTCCATGAATAGCTGTCTGTGTTGCTCTACCATCTTACCCAGCTTGTTCAGTTCCGCAGCAGAGAACCCAACACTCGTTGCCATAGTAACCGGATCCAGCCAGAATTTTGCCGCCGAACCCGCTTTCTGAATATGAATATGGCGGGGCTCGTCGTTCTCGTTAGAGTAAAAAAAGAACCGATATCCGCCAATACGCAAAACCGTTGGCATCAAAACCTCCTTGTACACCAGAAACACCTTGGGCCCAAGAACGCATCCATACGCCCTCATCCCCCTCAAAGAAAAATACTGAACATAAAGACAGTTCGCAATGCTCACCCGATAACGATAATGAAAGTGATTCCTATTACATGTATAGTGCGGCCCATTCACACCCACCATCACCCGGGACCCGCCATGCCACGCCACTCCTTCTCAGCCACTGCCCTCCCCCCCACGCTGGCGCTGGCCCTGTTCAGCGCTGCCAGCATCAGCCAGGCGCAGCCCACGGCGCCGCAGGACGACGGGGCGCGGCTGGAGGTGGTGGAGGTGCAATCCAGCGCCGACGCTTCCGCCAGCGGGCTGAGTCGGCCTTTTGCCGGTGGCCAGGTGGCGGAGGGCGGCCAGGTGGGGGTGCTGGGCACCCAGGCGATGATGGATACGCCCTACAGCTTTATCGACTACACCGAGCTGCTGATCCAGGACCAGCAGGCCGCCAGCGTGGGCGAGGTGCTGCTCAACGATCCGGCCGTGCGGGTGGCGCGGGGCTTCGGCAATTACCAGCAGGTGTATCTGGTGCGCGGCTTGCCGGTGTTCTCCGACGACATGACTTATAACGGGCTCTACGGCCTGTTGCCGCGCCAGTATCTGGCCTCTGAATTCATCGAGCGGGTGCAGGTGCTGCGCGGCGCCAATACCTTCCTGAAAGGCGCCGCACCCGGTGGCAGCGGCCTGGGCGGCGCCGTGAACGTGGTGCCCAAGCGCGCCCCCAACGACGACCTGACCCAGCTCACCCTGGGCGCACGCACCGGCGTGCAGGGCCATGCGGCGGCGGATCTGGCGCGGCGTTCTGACGATGGCCGCTACGGCATTCGCGTCAACGCGGCGCGCCGCGATGGCGATACCGCCGTCGATGGGGAATCCTCCGAGCTGTCCATGGCGCATATCGGCGTGGACTTCCGCGACGGCGGCCTGCGCGTGTCCGGCGACCTGGGTTTTCAGGATCATCGTATCGAGGGCGGCCAGCCCAATATCACCATCGATCCCGGCCTGCCGATTCCCCGCACGCCGGACGCCACCACCTCCATCGGCCAGTCCTGGACCTTTTCCGATGCCCGGGATTTGTTTGGCACCCTGCGCGCGGAATACGACCTGCGCGACAACGTGACCGGCTGGGCCGCCTTCGGTGCCCGCACCAGTGAAGAAGCTGGCATCTTCGCCAACCCCACGGTGAACAACGCCAACGGCGACTACACCGCCAGCCGCTTCGATAACACCCGCGAAGACACCGTGCTCACCGGCGAAGCCGGACTGCGCGTGCGCTTCAATACCGGCACCGTCGGCCACCAGCTCAGCGCCTCGGCTGCCAGCTTCGAGCTGCAATCGAAAAACGCCTGGGCGATGTCCGCCGCCAGTATCACCGGCAATCTCTACGCCCCGGCAGACGTGCCGCCGCCCGTGCCCGACGCCTTTGTCGGCGGCGACCTGAACAACCCCCTGACCACCATCAAGACCCGCGTGCACAGCCTGACCCTGGCTGACCAGATGTCGCTGCTGGACGACCGCCTGCTGATCACCCTGGGCGCCCGCTACCAGCAACTGAACGACAACAGCTACGACAACACCACCGGCGACCGCCTGAGCGACGCCAGCTACGACGACAGCGCCATCACTCCCAGCGTGGGCGTGGTTTATAAACTGACGCCCTCACTGTCCGCCTATGCCAACTACATCGAAGGCCTGCAAAAGGGCGAACGTGCCCCGGCCCTGACCCCGGGCGGCGACAATGTCGCCAACGCTGGCGAAGCCCTGGCGCCCTATCGCACCAAACAAAGCGAAATTGGCCTGAAGTTCGAGCGCCACACCCTGGGCGGCAGCGTGTCCCTCTATCGCAGCCGCAAACCCATCGCCGCACTGGACGACAACGATGTGTTCGCCGTGCAGGACCATCAGCACAACAGCGGCCTGGAACTGATGGCCTACGGCCTGCTCACCCCCGACCTGAGCGTGCTCGGCGGCGTCAGCTATCTGGATGCCGATGTGCGCGGCAACACCGCCATCGGCTCACCCCGCACCCAGGCCAATTTCAATATGGAATACCGCCTGCCCCAGTTCACTGATCTGGCGCTGGACGGCCGCGTGATCTACACCAGCACCCAGTTCGCCGACGCCGCCAACCAACAGCAACTGGATTCCTGGACCCGCCTGGATCTGGGCGCCCGCTACACCCTGCCCCTGGGCAACGCCACCCTGCTGACCCTGCGCGGCCGCGTGGAGAACGTTACCGGTGAAGACTACTGGGCGTCTGCCGGTGGCTTCCCCGGTGCGGGCTACCTGACCGTGGGCGCCCCGCGCACCTGGCTGCTGTCCGCCACCCTGAACTTCTGACCCACAGCACCAACGGATGACCGATGACCCGTAACACCCTGCGCCTCTGGTCTGGCGTCCACACCTGGACCAGCCTGATCTGCACCGTGTTCATGCTGATGCTGTGCATCACCGGCCTGCCGCTGATCTTTCATGACGAGATCGACGCGCTGCTGGACACCCACGACTGGCAACCCGCCCACCCGGACGGCCCCCTGCTGTCGCTGGACGCCATGCTCGACGCCGCCCTGGCGAACCGCCCGGGCGACGTGCCGCTGTTCATGAGCTTCGACATCGACCGCCCCGTGGTGAACGTGACCAGCGCCCCCACCCTGGACGCCACCGTGCGCGACATGCACTTCGCCTCGTTTGATCGCACCAGCGGCGACCTGGTGCCCGGCGAAGAAGGCTTCGACCTGATGCACTTTATCCTGGACCTGCACACCGACATGTTCCTGGGCCTGCCCGGCATGCTGTTCCTGGGCGCCATGGGCGTGCTGCTGATCCTGGCGATTATCTCCGGCGTGGTGCTGTATGCGCCCTTCATGCGCAAGCTGGACTTCGGCACCGTGCGCACCCAGCGCTCCCCCCGCGTGAAATGGCTGGACTACCACAACCTGCTCGGCATCGTGACCGTGGCCTGGCTGCTGGTGGTCGGCCTGACCGGCGTGGTGAATACCCTGAAAACCCCCATCGTCGACACCTGGCGCACCCACGCCCTGGCCGACCTCACCGCCGGTTATGGCGACGCCCGCGTGCCCACCCCGCAGGACATGGCCTCCCTCGACGACGCCGTGGCCCAGGCCGAAGCCGCCGCGCCCGACATGACACTGCAGTTTGTGGCCTTTCCCGGCGGCAGCTGGTCCACCAGCTTTCATTACGCCATCTTCCTGCACGGCAATACGCCTCTGACCTCGCACATCATTACCCCCGCGCTGGTGGATGCCCGCACCGGCGCCTTTGCCGACCTGCGCGAGATGCCCTGGTACAACAAGGCGCTGTCGCTGTCTGGCCCGTTGCACTTCGGTGATTACGGCGGGCTGCCGCTGAAGATTCTGTGGGCGGTGCTGGATGTGTTCACCATCGTGGTGCTGGTGACGGGGCTGTATTTGTGGCGGGTGCGGCGCAAGCGTGAGAAACAGGGAGGGAGTGAAGTATGAAGCGAGAAGGACGGGCGGTGCGGCGTAAATCGTTGGGGGGGATTTTTGTGGTGCCGGTGTGTATTGCGGTGGCGAGCCTGGTGGGGTTGGTGGCAGCGTTGTTGGGGGAGGGGTGGATGAATGTTGTGGGGTGGATAGGCGTGGGGGTGCCTGTCGCGGTGGCCGTACTGGCGCGCCTTAATATTCGCGGCGCGCCAATCAACGGCGGTCATTAATTTGTAACATCCCCCAAAAGAAGTCGCGCACTGTCAGGTGCTTGCCTCAAGCCCCTCATCGTCCGGCTTTACCGCGTACTCCAAGGCCACGACCTCCCTGTAGAACACCGATATGGCCGCGATCGTATAGAGCGCTATCAGTAATTCTGCCACTAGCCTTACGGGCACCAGATACCAGATGCCGCTGAGGAAGGATAAGGGAAAAGACAGAGCCCAGGGCAGGACACCAATGATCAAAAAAGCTGGGATCTGATACCGTCTGGTAAGCCGCCAAGACAGGCCGAGGGATACCGCCCGGCCCACTGCGATACCCGGTAACACCAAGGCGATCCGGCTTGCCAGGTATGCTACAGCGAACCACGATATGAAATCACCCGCATGGGGAATCAGCCTCAGCAGGAATAGCGGCGCCATAAGAATAGATATAACAATAAGGTAGCCCGCGAACCATGTCTCTCGTCTTGTCCAGAAGATTATCTTTTCACGCGCTGATTCTCCGCCCAGCAAAATGATTCTATGAACAATTATTGATATGAGGCACCAGGACACAAAAACAAAGACTATGGCTGATATCATCATGATACCTATTGCCCACGAAAGGAACGCTCCACCTGCCCCGCGCTTTGCGCGAAATCCATCCAGTAGAATGCGAAGCCCAAATTGATCATCACAGCTGAAAACGCGAACAAACAAAACGGGAAGATAAGCCGCCGCAGGAGCAGCCCTCTGTAGTGGCACATGCGAACTGCGGCATCCATAAGCACATGTATGACCATATTCATTGGGCTATCTCTTTGTATTAGTTATTTTTGATAGGTGCGCTGCATCAGAGGCTGTGGTCCTGTCTGGAGTATATCGTTTTCACTCCAGTGAAGTGCTAATAATGTAATGAACCTCGTAACCGTTGCCCGTCGGCCAATCATCTCTCTTCACCTGATGTTGGAAGGCCCCAATGGTTTCCAAAGCGGGCTGGCCCGTCAGGAGAGCTGAAAGAATACTGGGCGGCAGATCATTACCGGTTGCTTTAAACGAAAGATTTCGTGATTCTGCCACGAGCTGTTCCGTAGCGGAGGAAGCATTAGCCGGTTGGTTGTAGTTCAAGACCAGCTTTACAGTGTCCGCCACACCTCTCCCGCCCGTGACGTAGTACGCCAAGTTGTTGGCTAGCCGCACATCTCGCCGCCCGATTTCCTTATATGGCGAAGAGCAGTAATATATAGCACCGAAGTCATGCTTGTAGCCGCGCGTTCCAAGATTCGGCAGCAGGAAGGAGCAGGCCTCATTCGGAAGCCAGCCATTTCCAGTATTTACAGGCTGTGGTCCGCCAACCGCTGCATCTTCAGCCACTGACACGCTCGAGGACGGACCAACATCGCCGTCTGAGCAACCGGCGATGAAATACATGCTTACTATGATTGAAATTATTACATTTCTCATGGCGCGAAATTTCTCCTGCGGGGCGTGTGCCAGCCGATAAATAGAAATAGGCCGAGGGGCAGGCCTACCATTTCCCGAAGGAAAAATTTGAGTAGGAAATGGGAGACCCGCCCCCAAAAGGATGTTTTGAGAATAGGCATCTTGGCATGGCAAAAAGCTATAAGCAGAGCCAATTATTAACGGCAAGTCTCTGACGAACTATCCTGCCCACACCGGAAAATCTGCCTCAGCCGCCGCGCTAGAAAACCCTACAGCGCTGGTATCAAACTCTTCGCCACCAATTCCGCCTTCCTCACTTAATTGATACCTTATATAAATAATATGCGAATCCATATTATCCACACAGAAGTGATGCCCTAAGCTTCATCCTGGCGACCTCGCTCGTCAAATGATCATACGTCGGCGACAGATCTACAAAATGCTACTTATCATCCATCCGGCCCGACAGCAAGAGTCTCTTGTAGGTCCTTTTCTTCCTGGTGCGGCCCCGCTTTTTGCCAGTTAAAGCCATGGGGGTGGCGATAAATCCCTCCCAATTGTCGTACATCACCTCCCATTGCTCGGTTTACCTTCCTGCAAAGCTCATCATGTGTCTCAGCGGCGCTATGATACTGCCTAAGCAGGATAAGAAATTCGTTCTTTATACTCTCGTTCTTATACCTTGCTTTTCCGCTCTTAAAATATTCATCACACTCTCGAAGCCATGAATCAAATGACCTAACATATTCAAAAACGTAAACATTTATAGAAAGCAGTCTATACTCACGCGGAATCTCTTGGAATCCGCCCTGAACTATAGATAAGAACTGACTAGCGGAACCAAAGAATCTGGGACGCAAAGGTGTCCATTCGACCTTATCGCCAGACAGAACCACTTCCATCTTCTCCATAACACTTAATCTAAGCACCGCATCGGAGTACTCGGAATATCCCCTAGCTAAAACCATCCTAATTCTTCTTCTCGAAAAATATACTTTTAGAATATTTCTAAGTAGTGACTCCCATATTAACAACGCAATAGAGAGCGACAGCATTGCGCCACAGATATAGAGAAGCCAAGAGAATCCTTGTACGTTTGCACTGGCCACTGCAGATACCGCTGCGCAAGAGGCAATTGCTACATTAGCTGGGTAAGTGGATCTATATTTTTCCATTTCTAACTCACATGATGAGCAAGTGGGATGATAGAGAGACCGGGTTGGTTTCTCAGAAATTTCATCTGATAGCTAATGCGCCCAAAATAATAATTTGGCTTTATACTAATTTGGAAATCATGTCATGTTATGTCCCATGCCATTTCCCAGCGGGCAGATGGTTCCGCTTGGAGATATGGTGTCCGCAATCCGCAAAATGCAGAGATTAGCTTCAAGGCAAAAGCCGGAAGCTCAAGATCCAAGTTCTCAGCGGGAATCGAATAGCCGATGGGTTCTCCATTGAAGCGAGCCTCATGAACAAGCTCATTCCTCAGCTGAGACAAGCGGCATGTCTTGGTTGACTGATTTATCTCCGCCCACTCGGGAACTTTAAGGCCAAAGTACCCTGCAAGGACGCTTGGACGTTCTGCATGACTGACGCGGGCACTCTTAATCTGCGGCCGCACTCTCACTAAGCTCCATATCCCATCTACTACTTTATAAAGCGCATCAAATCTATCCCACAGGTACCTGTAAGTCTGCCCAACGAAGAACCAGTGAAGAAGAGCCGCAATTTTAACTCGTTCATGCATCGTCGAACGATCATAAAGATCAGCGAAGCAGCGGATAGCCCGCATGCTATCCTCGCCTACCGGAATCAGTCCCGTTAGCGCTCCTTGTTTGTATGGCACACCGAATAGATAGGACGGTCCTGGGGGAGCGAGATATAGGCCTTGCACTAGCCCATAGCAGAGAATAAGAAATCGTTCCTTGTCTTGGTCAGGGGGGCTCACCGTCAGTTGGTGTGTCGACGGCAAGGAGTAGAACTCCTGCAAACCTCCTTCTCCGGCGCGCTGAAACAGCCGCGCCTCCTCTTCAGTCACAGGTGCAGGCACTTGTGGAGGGAGAATCCAACCTTTACTTACTTTTGCTGTCTCATAGAACTTATGAATTGTCTCGCCATGATCCTGCAAAGGTGAGACTTCGATGGAGGGGAGCACAATAGATCCGCTATCTAACAGAAAACCAAATTTCAAACCTCACCTCAAGTCATAAAGTGTTTTTCAAGCTGGCTTATCATTCAAGTCAGGCCTCCCATTTCCCAAAGGAAAACCTTGATTGGGAAATGGGAGATCTGACCCCATAGATATTACGTAGTAGCCGCTCCGGGAAACCCCAGCCATTCACACAGGTATCTGACGCCTAGTTCTCGTCCATGGACTTGGATGAATCCAAATCGCTCTGATGTTGTTCCGCCAGATAGCGTTGCCACTTTTTTAGGAGATCGTTCTCCTTCTTGAGTCGCTCATTCTCGCGCTTTAGCCTGGCCGTCTCGTTCAGCTCGGCGGTCCTGGGTGCTTTGGGGTTTTTCATCACTGTTACACGTTTGCGACCGTCAGACCTGATCTTGCCTTCCCGATACTCTTTACGCCGGCGGGATAGCATGAAGGGGTGAATGCCAAGTCCCTCGGCAACCTGCTGGATCTGAATGCCCTCCTGGTAGCTCATCTCGACGGCCCGGACCTTGAAATCGTCCGCATACCGCCAAGTCTTTCTTGGATTGTTGTACTTCGGCATTTCTACACCTCCTCGGTTAGGAGAAGGTGTCCGTCAAAGCGGGGGAACTACAGCGCGTACTGGCGCTGTTTGTTAGATCTCGGTGGCGCCGAGAGCAAGGCGACGCCACTGTATTTAATCGCGGGTTTCAACCTCAACGGTCAATATTGCTATATCAATAAGCATCCTCATTACTTGCTTCCTCACCGCTTGATCAATCTTTTCTGTATGCTCATCAATCCATTCCTGAAGTCTTGCTTGGTCTTCTTCGCTTACACTTAAGGAAAGACTCTCCAGATTTGGAACATCTGGAAATGCAGGATACTTGCGTATCAATTTCTTGAGGACTTCCTTTATCTTTTCCTCGATTTCGGGACTTACGTTGTCGATTGACCCATTGTCAATTTCTTGATCAAGCTGGCGATAGTCTCTGTCCAGCCTTGCAGGGAACTTAATAATTTCAGCCAATCTTAATCTCCTTCCCGAATTGGTATTCCCCACCGAAAGTGGACACTGATTTAGGCGCACATACGCGCATGCCCTTCTTCATAGGCCCTCGGGCTTTTATAGCCCAGAGTGCTGTGTCGTCGGTGGCTGTTATAGAATAGCTCAATATATTCGAAGACGCAGGAGTATGCCTCCTGCTTGCTCCTTACGTCCTCCGCATACAACGCTTCGACCTTGAAGCGCGCGAAGAATGACTCCATAGCGGCATTATCCCAGCAGCTCCCCTTGCGGCTCATGCTGGGTCGTATCCCTGCGCCCAACAGAAGCGCCTGATACTCGCCGGAGCGATACTGGACGCCTCTGTCTGAGTGCAGGATCAGCCCAGGCTCTACTTTTCGGGATGTGACTGCCATCTTGAAGGCATCCATGATGAGCTGATTGGTCATCGTCGTG